>DASQMQ010000648.1:0-15621 GCA_035645455.1 Pseudonocardia sp. | reverse complement strand
GGGCCCGCCGCCGGGGGCGGCGGGCCGTGCTCGTCAGCTGTGCGGCTGGAACGGGTGCTCGAGCGGCAGGCCGGAGTGGTGTCCCTGGCTCAGGCAGTGGCCGCCGGGATGTCCGCGGACGTCGTCCGACGTCGAGCCGCGGCCGGTCGGTGGACCCGGCTGCACCCGGGGATCTACCTGGCCGGGGGGCATCGGCTGTCCGACGCGGCGCGGGTGTGGGCGGCGTGGCTGTGGGCCGGGGCCCCGGTCACGGTGTCCGGCACCGCCGCCGCCTTCTGCCACGGCATGCTCGCCCGGCCCGGCCCCGACGTCGAGCTGACCGTGCCCCGGTCGCGCAGCCGCCCGTCCCGCCCCGGCGTCCGGGTCCGCCGCCGCGACCTGCCGGCCGAGGACGTCACCCGGCTCGGCGGGCTCACGGTGACCGCAGTCCCGCTGACCGCGCTGGAGGCGGCCCTCCGGCTGCCCGACGGCACGGCGTTCCTCGACCGCGCGCTGCAGCAGCACGTCGGGTTCGAGCAGGTGCTGCGGGCGTACCACCGCCACCTCGGGGCCCGCGGCTGGCCGGCTGCGCGGGGGCTGCTGAGCGCGGCGGCGACCGGGGCGGAGTCGACCGCGGAGCGGTTGCTGGTCGGGCTGCTGGAGGACGCCGGGATCGACGGGTGGGTGCTCGGCCACCGGGTCGGGCCGTGGCGGATCGACCTCGCCTTCCCGGCGGCGCAGGTCGCCATCGAGGTCGACGGCTGGGCATGGCACCACGACGTCGACCGGTTCCGCGGTGACCGCCGCAAGCAGAACGCGCTGGTCCGGGCGGGTTGGGTTCCGCTGCGGTTCACCTGGCACGACCTGGCCCACCGCCCCGCCGCCGTGCTCGCCGAGATCCGTGGCGCGCTGGCTGCGGCCGCGTGATGCCGTCCACGTCGGCCCGCTCCCAGGCCGACACGAACGCGGCGACCAGGGCGCGCTGCCGCTCGTCGCCGAGGTCGTCGAGCTCGGCCCGCCGGCTGCGGGCCGTCCCGGCCGATGCGGTCACCCGCTCGGTCACCACCGCACGGTAGCGCCGGTGGGGTCCGCTCCCGCCCGGTGGCGCTTCGAGTGTCGCGGTGCGGACGCCCGGTTTAGGGTTCGGCGGGAACAGGACCCGGTACGGAGCGGGGTGGCGGCGTGGGTGTGCGGCAGTGGCTGGAGAGCTGGCCGGTCTACCGGCAGCTGACCGGGTCGGACCCGCTGGGCCGCGGCGCGGCCGTGGAGTCGCCCCGCTACGCGGCGATGCGCCCCCGCACCGAGTCGGCCGACCGGGTCGCGGGCTCGGTCTGCCCGTTCTGCGCGGTCGGCTGCGCGCAGAAGGTCTACGTGCGCGACGAGAAGGTCGTGCACATCGAGGGCGACCCGGACTCCCCCATCTCCCGCGGCCGGCTGTGCCCGAAGGGCTCGGCCAGCCTGCAGCTGGTCACCGGCCCGCAGCGCCAGGACAAGGTCCGCTACCGGGCGCCCTACGCCACCGAGTGGACCGACCTGGACCTGGACACCGCCATGGACATGGTGGTGGACCGGGTTCTCGACGCCCGCGAGCGCGGCTGGCAGGAGCACGACGAGCAGGGCAACCGCCTGCGCCGCACGACGGGACTGGCCTCGCTGGGCGGCGCGACGCTGGACAACGAGGAGAACTACCTCATCAAGAAGTTGTTCACCGCGCTGGGCGCCATCCAGATCGAGAACCAGGCCCGTATTTGACACTCCGCCACGGTTCCCGGTCTGGGGACCTCCTTCGGTCGCGGTGGCGCGACGGACTACCAGCAGGACCTGGCCAACGCCGACTGCATCATCATCATGGGCTCGAACATGGCCGAGGCGCACCCGGTCGGGTTCCAGTGGGTGATCGAGGCCAAGGCCCGCGGTGCCCGGGTCATCCACATCGACCCGCGGTTCACCCGGACCAGCGCGCTGGCCGACACCTACGTCCCGCTGCGCGCCGGTAGCGACATCGCCTTCCTCGGCGGGGTCATCAACCACGTGCTGTCCAACGACCTGGACTTCCGCGAGTACGTCGCCGCGTACACCAACGCGTCGTTCCTGGTGCGGGAGGGCTTCGAGGACACCGAGGACCTCGACGGGCTGTTCGGCGGCTACGACGCCGAGACCGGCACCTACGAGCGCGACAGCTGGCAGTACGAGGGCGCCGACCAGGAGCGCCAGGAGCCCGAGGGCGCCAGCCCGGACTCCCCGGTCGGGGACGACGACTCGGGGATGGACAAGGAGCGGTCCTCGCCGATGGGCAGCGGCGCGGCCGGGGCCCCGCTGCACGGCGCGACCAACATCGCCAGCGACCCCACCCTGCAGCACCCGCGGTGCGTGTTCCAGATCCTCAAGCGGCACTTCGCCCGCTACACCCCGGAGATGGTGGAGCGGATCTGCGGCACCCCGCGGGAGAAGTTCCGGGTCGTGTGCGAGGCGTGGACGTCGAACTCGAACCGCGAGCGCACCTCGGCGCTGGTCTACAGCGTCGGCTGGACCCAGCACAGCGTCGGCGCCCAGTACATCCGGGCCGGCGCGATCGTGCAGCTGCTGCTGGGCAACATCGGCCGTCCCGGCGGCGGGGTGTTCGCGCTGCGCGGGCACGCCAGCATCCAGGGCTCCACCGACATCCCGACGCTGTTCAACCTGCTGCCCGGCTACCTGCCCATGCCGACCGCCGGATCCCACGAGTCCCTCACCGACTACCTCGACGACCTGCGCAGCCCGACCCAGAAGGGCTACTGGACCGGCGCCGACGGCTACCTGGTCTCGCTGCTCAAGGAGTACTTCGGCGACAACGCCACCGCCGACAACGACTTCGGCTACGACTGGCTGCCGAGGATCGACGGCGACCACGGCACCTACCGCACGGTCATGGACATGGTCGACGGCGGGAAGATCTTCGGCTACTTCCTGCTCGGCCAGAACCCGGCGGTCGGCTCGGCGCACGGCAAGCTGCAGCGCCTGGGCATGGCCAACCTGGACTGGGTGGTCGTCCGCGACCTGGTCATGATCGAGAGCGCCACGTTCTGGAAGGACTCCCCGGAGATCGAGACCGGGGAGATCTCGCCGGAGACCTGCCGCACCGAGGTGTTCTTCTTCCCGGCGGCCTCGCACGTGGAGAAGGAGGGCACCTTCACCCAGACCCAGCGGATGCTGCAGTGGCGGGACAAGGCCGTCGAGCCGGCCGGCGACCAGCGCTCCGAGCTGTGGTTCTTCTACCAGCTCGGGCGCAAGCTGCGCGAGCGGCTGGCGGAGTCCACCGACCCGCGCGACGAGCCGGTGCAGAAGCTCGACTGGAGCTACCGGGCGGACGGGGACGAGCCCTCGGCCGAGGACGTGCTGCGCCGGATCAACGGCTACCGCACCGACACCGGCGAGCCGGTCAACACCTACCTGGACCTGAAGGCCGACGGCAGCACCGCGTGCGGCTGCTGGATCTACAGCGGGGTCTACGCCGACGGGGTCAACCAGGCCGCGCGCCGCAAGCCGCACGACGCCCAGGGCCCCTACGACCGGGAGTGGGGCTGGACCTGGCCGGCGAACCGGCGGGTGCTCTACAACCGCTGCTCCGCCGACCCGGACGGCAAGCCGTGGAGCGAGCGGAAGAAGTTGATCTGGTGGGACGCCGACCAGGGCGAGTGGACCGGCGACGACATCCCGGACTTCCCGGCGACCACCCCGCCGGGCTACCGGCCGCCGCCGGACGCGGTCGGCCCGGAGGCGCTGCGCGGCGACGACGCGTTCATCATGCAGGCCGACGGCAAGGCCTGGCTGTTCGCACCGCACGGGCTGCTCGACGGGCCGATGCCCACGCACTACGAGCCGCACGAGTCGCCGGTGTCCAACGCGCTCTACGGCCAGCAGGGCAACCCGACCCGCAAGGTCTACGGGCGCACGGACAACCCGGCCAACCCGGCGCCGCCGGAGAAGCACCGCGAGGTGTTCCCGTTCGTGCTCACCGCCGCCCGGCTCACCGAGCACCACACCGCGGGCGGGATGAGCCGCCAGCTGCCCTACCTGGCCGAGCTGCAGCCCGAGCTGACCGTGGAGGTCTCCCCGGAGCTGGCCCGCATCCGCGGGCTCACCCACCTGGGCTCGGCGCACGTGGTCACCAGCCGCGCCGCGGTCCAGGCCCGGGTGATGGTCACCGACCGGATGTCGCCGCTGTGGATCGACGGCCAGGTCGTGCACCAGATCTGGATGCCCTACCACTGGGGCGGCAGCGGGCTGGTCTCCGGCGACGTGGTGAACGACCTGCTCGGCGTGGTGGCCGACTCCAACGTGCTCATCCAGGAGAGCAAGGTGGCCACCTGCGACGTCCGGCCGGGACCGCGCCCGCGGGGCGCGGCGCTCACCGCGATGCTGGCCGAGACCCGGGCCCGCGCCGGGGTCACCGCCGAGACCGGCACCGTGATCGCCACCGCCGAGGGCGTGCCGCGCGTCGCGCACAGCACCGAGGACGACGACGCAGGGGAGTCCTCATGACCGGCAACCGGATCTCCGGACCGCTCGACGACCCGGCCGGCGACGCCGGGCACGTCGACCACCCGGCCCGGGTGGGCTTCTTCACCGACACCTCGATCTGCATCGGCTGCAAGGCCTGCGAGGTGGCTTGCAAGGAGTGGAACGCCGTCCCCGCGGACGGGCTGGACATGCTCGGCATGTCCTACGACAACACCGGCTCGCTGGGCGCGAACTCCTGGCGGCACGTGGCCTTCATCGAGCAGCCGCGCTCGACCGGTGGCCAGGACCCCGGGTTCCTCGGGCTGCCCACCGGACCGACCGGGACCGGGATCATGGCCGAGGCCGTCGAGCCGCGGCTGCGCGCCTCCGAGCGGGGCGGCTCCGAGCTGGGCACCGGACCGCTGGACGGCCCGAAGGCGGCCGCGGAGCACTCGACGCAGGAGCTGGGCATGCCGGCGTTCGCCCGCCCCGGCGACGCCACCGGCGCCGAGTCGCGCACCGACTTCCGCTGGCTGATGGCCTCGGACGTGTGCAAGCACTGCACCCACGCCGGCTGCCTGGACGTCTGCCCGACCGGGGCGCTGTTCCGCACCGAGTTCGGCACCGTCGTGGTCCAGCAGGACATCTGCAACGGCTGCGGGTACTGCGTGTCCGGCTGCCCCTACGGCGTGATCGACCGCCGCCCGCACGACGGCCGGGCGCAGAAGTGCACGCTCTGCTACGACCGGCTCAGCGGCGGGCTGGAGCCGGCCTGCGCCAAGGCCTGCCCCACCGACTCCATCCAGTTCGGCGAGCTGGACGAGCTGCGCGAGCGGGCCGACCGCCGGCTGGCCCAGCTGCACGAGCTCGGGGTGGCCGAGGCCCGGCTGTACGGGCACGACCCGAACGACGGCGTCGGCGGCGACGGCGCGTTCTTCCTGCTGCTGGACGAGCCCGAGGTGTACGGGCTGCCGCCCGACCCGGTGGTGCCCACCCGGGACGCGCCGGCGATGTGGCGGCGCGCCGGGGCGGCCGCAGCGGCCTTCGCGCTGGCCGGCCTCGGCGCGTTCGCCTCCGCCGCGCTGGGGGCCCGGCGATGACCGAGCAGACCGGCGAGGCCGCCGCCCAGCAGGAGAACCCGGTCGACGAGCGGACCACCGCGACCCGGCCGGCCGGCGGCCCGGGCTCGCCCGCCGAGCGCCCGAGCGACGAGCAGGCCGGCGGCCGCGGCGCGCAGATGTTCCAGGGCGGCGGGCTCGCCCGCGGCCGGCGCCGTCGCGGCAAGCGGGGCGGCGGCGAGCCGACCGTGGTGCCCGACGCCGAGTTCCGCTCCTACTACGGCCGACCGGTCCTCAAGGCCCCGGTGTGGGACTGGCGGATCCCGGCCTACCTGTTCGCCGGCGGGCTGGCCGCCGGCTCGTCGGTGGTGGCTGCGGGCGCCGACCTCACCGGCCGCCCGCAGTTGCGCCGGTCCGCCCGGCTCGGCGCCCTGGCCGGGCTGCTGGCCAGCACCTACTTCCTGGTCAGCGACCTCGGCCGGCCCGAGCGGTTCCACCACATGCTGCGGGTGTTCAAGCCGACCTCGCCGATGAGCGTCGGCACCTGGATCCTCGGCGCGTTCGCCCCGGGCGCCGGGCTGGCCGCGGTGGCCGAGCTGGTGCCGACCCGGTGGCGCCGCACCTGGCCGGCGCGGCTGATCGCCCGGGTGGCCCGCCCGGCCGGGGTGTCGGCCGCGACCACCGCGCCCGCCCTGGCCTCCTACACCGCGGTGCTGCTGTCGCACACCGCGGTGCCGGGCTGGAACGAGGTCCGCGACGAGTTGCCGTTCGTGTTCGCCGGTTCCGCCGCGGCCAGCGGCGGCGGGCTGGGGATGCTGTGCGCCCCGGTCGACGAGACCGGTCCGGCCCGGGTGTTCGCCGCGGTCGGCGCGGCCGGCGAGCTGATCGCGTCCCGGCGCATGGACCAGCGGATGGGCCTGATCGGCGAGGTCTACCACCACGGGCGGGTCGGGCGGCTGCGCCGCGGCGCGGACCTGCTCACCCTGGCCGGGCTGGCCGGCACCGTGCTGGTCGCCGGGCGCAGCCGCTCCGGCGCGGCGGCGTCCGGACTCGCCCTGCTGGCCGGCAGCGCGCTGCAGCGGTTCGGGGTGTTCGAGGCCGGCATCGCGTCCACGAAGGACCCGCGCTACGTCGTCGTCCCGCAGCGGGAGCGGCTGGACGCGGCGGCTCAGGCGGGCTCGACCTCGGCGTAGCCCGGGCGGAAGTCGGCCGCGAACTCCGCGGTCGGCGGGATCGGCGTGATCACGTCGATCAGCACGCCGACCGGATCGGCCACGATGAAGTGCCGCTGCCCGAACGCCTCGCTGCGCAGTTCCAGCTCCGGCCGCAGGCCCTCACCGACGACCAGCCGCTGCCACTCCGCGTCCACGTCGGCCACCTCGAAGTTGAGCAGCAGGCCCTGCACGGGACGGCGGTACGCGGCGGGCATCGTCGGGTGGTCGGGGACGAGCAGCGCCAGCTCGTGGGGCACCGGGCCGGGCCGGCGCAGGCTCACGTACCAGTCGGTCTCGAAGATCGTGTCGAATCCGAACAGCCGGACGTAGAACTCGTGCGACTCGCGCAGCCGGGGGGTGCAGATCACCGGGTAGTAGCCGGTCAGGTCCATGAGTCCTCCGCGTTGGCGTACCGTTGGTATGTGAGCGACGGTATTGGCGTACCGTTGGTATGTCAAGGAGGCGGTATGACCCCCGGGACCAGAGCGCAGCAGCGCGACCGGACCAGGACCGCGCTGCTGGAGGTGAGCCGGCGGCTGTTCGCCGACCAGGGCTACGCCGCGGTGGGCCTGGCCGAGATCGTGCGCGCGGCCGGGGTGACGAAGGGCGCGCTGTACCACCACTTCCCCGGCGGCAAGGCCGACCTGTTCCGGGCCGTGCTGGCCGGGGTGCAGGCCCAGGTCGCGGCCACCGTCGCGGCCACCGCGGAGGCCGAGGACGACCCGTGGACCCGGCTCACCGCCGGTTGCCGGGCCTTCCTGGCCGCGGCCACCGAGCCCGCGGTGCGGCGGATCATGCTGGTCGACGGGCCCGCCGTGCTGGGCTGGGCCGAGTGGCGCGCGCTGGACGAGGCCACCTCCGCGAGCCACCTCGGCGACGCGCTGGACGGCCTGGTCGAGGCGGGTGTGCTGGCCCGGCAACCGGTCGCCCCGCTGACCCGGCTGCTGTCCGGGGCGATGAACGAGGCCGCGCTGTGGCTGGCCGAGACCGGCGACCCCGCCGACCTCGCCGACGTGGTCACCGCGCTGACCCGGATGCTGGAGTCGCTGCGGACGGCGCCGTCGGCGTGATCGTGGTCTCGTTCGCCGTCTGGCGCGACCACGGTGAACCTGATCGACACCGGGCCACCCGACTTCGTCGCCGAGGTCGAGCGAGTCCCCGGCGTGCTGGACGGCGCGCGTACCGGTCGCCCGGGTCGTCCGACCCGGTCAGGTGGGGCCGGTGGACGGCACTCCGCGGAGCGCCGATCGTGGTTAGGTGACCACTGCGGGCCACCCCATCGGTGCGCGTGTCCCGCGGGTGCGGCCCCGGTCCCACCCCCCCGCCATCCGGTCGACCCCCCGAGGAGCCCTCCCACGATGTCGTCGTCCACCCAGGCCCGGCCCCGGCTCAGCGCCGAGGACCTCGAACTGCTCGACGCCTACTGGCGCGCGGCCAACTACCTGTCCGTCGGGCAGATCTACCTGCTGGACAACCCGCTGCTGCGCGAACCGCTGCTGGCCGAGCACGTCAAGCCGCGGCTGCTGGGGCACTGGGGCACGACGCCCGGGCTGAACCTGATCTACGTGCACATGAACCGGCTGATCCGGGAGCGCGACCTGAACGCGCTCTACATCACCGGGCCCGGGCACGGCGGACCCGGTCTGGTGGCCAACGCCTACCTGGAGGGCACCTACAGCGAGGTCTACTCCGGCATCACCGAGGACGTCGACGGGATGCGCGGGCTGTTCCGGCAGTTCTCCTTCCCCGGCGGCATCCCCAGCCACGTCGCCCCGGAGACGCCCGGCTCGATCCACGAGGGCGGCGAGCTCGGCTACGCCCTGGTGCACGCCTACGGCGCCGCCTTCGACAACCCGGACCTGACGGTCGTCTGCGTGATCGGCGACGGCGAGGCGGAGACCGGCCCGCTGGCGGCCAGCTGGCACTCCAACAAGTTCCTCGACCCGGCCCGCGACGGCGTCGTGCTGCCGGTGCTGCACCTGAACGGCTGGAAGATCGCCAACCCGACGGTGCTGGCCCGGATCCCGGACGCCGAGCTGGCCGAGCTCATGCGCGGCTACGGCCACACGCCGCACTTCGTGATCGGCGACGACCCGACGGCCGTGCACCAGGAGCTGGCCGCCACCCTGGACGTGATCGCCGACGACATCGCCGAGATCAAGGCGGCCGCCCGGGCCGGCGACCGCAGCCGCCCGGCCTGGCCGATGATCGTGCTGCGCACCCCGAAGGGCTGGACCGGCCCGAAGGAGGTCGACGGCAAGCACGTCGAGGGCACCTGGCGGTCGCACCAGGTGCCGCTGTCGGGCACCCGCAGCCACGCCGGGCACCGCGCCCAGCTCGAGGAGTGGATGCGCAGCTACCGGCCCGAGGAGCTGTTCGACCAGACCGGGCGGTTGGTCCCCGAGCTGCGCGCGCTGGCCCCGACCGGCGAGCGGCGGATGAGCGCGAACCCGCACGCCAACGGCGGCCTGCTGCTGCGCGACCTGGTCATGCCGGACTTCCGCGACCACGCGGTGCCGGTCGAGCGCCCGGGCGTGGCCACCAGCGAGGCCACCCAGGTGCTCGGCGAGTTCCTGCGCGAGGTCGTGCGGCGCAACCCCGACCGGTTCCGGATCATGGGTCCGGACGAGGTCGCGTCGAACCGGCTGCAGGCGGTCTTCGCCGAGACCGACCGGGCCTGGGCCGCGACCACCCAGGACGGCGACGAGCACCTCGGCCCGGACGGGCAGGTCATGGAGGTGCTGTCCGAGCACCTGTGCCAGGGCTGGCTGGAGGGCTACCTGCTGACCGGCCGGCACGGGCTGTTCACCAGCTACGAGGCGTTCATCCACATCGTCGACTCGATGCTCAACCAGCACGCCAAGTGGCTCAAGACCACCCGCGACATCCCCTGGCGGGCGCCGATCGCGTCGCTGAACTACCTGCTGTCCAGCCACGTCTGGCGCCAGGACCACAACGGGTTCAGCCACCAGGACCCCGGGTTCATCGACCACGTGGTCAACAAGAAGGCCGAGATCGTCCGGGTGTACCTGCCGCCGGACACCAACACCCTGCTCTCGGTGGGCGACCACTGCCTGCGCAGCCGGCACTACGTGAACGTGATCGTGGCCGGCAAGCAGCCCGCGCTGACCTACCTGACGATGGACGAGGCGATCGCGCACTGCACCCGGGGCCTGGGCATCTGGGAGTGGGCCGGGAACACCGACGGCGAGCCGGACGTGGTGCTGGGGTGCGCCGGGGACATCCCCACCGTGGAGACGCTGGCCGCGGCGAAGCTGCTGCGCGAGCACCTGCCCGAGCTCAAGGTGCGGGTGGTGAACGTGGTCGACCTGATGCGGCTGCAGCCGGAGACCGAGCACCCGCACGGCATGTCCGACCGCGACTTCGACGCCCTGTTCACCGCGGACAAGCCGATCGTCTTCGCCTTCCACGGCTACCCGTGGCTGATCCACCGGCTGACCTACCGGCGCACCAACCACCGCAACCTGCACGTGCGCGGGTACAAGGAGGAGGGCACCACCACCACGCCGTTCGACATGGTGATGCTCAACGACCTGGACCGCTTCCACCTGGTCATGGACGTCATCGACCGGGTGCCGTCGCTGGGCAGCGCGGCCGCGGTGCTCCGCCAGCGGATGGCCGACACCCGGCTGGCGGCCCGCATCTACACCCGCGAGCACGGCGAGGACGACCCGGCCATCGCGAACTGGACCTGGGACTGAGCCGGTGCGGGTGCTGGTGGTCAACGCCGGTTCGTCCAGCCTCAAGCTGCGGCTGCTGGCCGGCGACGACACCGTCGAGCAGACCGCGGACGTCGAGGTCGGGCCGGACGGCTGGGACGGCTCGGCCTCCGCGGAGCTGACCCGGCTGCTCGACGGCTGGCCCGACCCGGACGCCGTCGGGCACCGGGTGGTGCACGGCGGCACCCGGTTCACCGAGCCGGTCGTGGTCGACGACGACGTCCGCACGGCGCTGGCCGACCTCACCGCACTCGCCCCGCTGCACCAGCCCCGGTCGCTGACCGGGCTGGACGCGGTGACCGCCCGGCTGCCCGACGTCCCCGCGGTGGCCTGCTTCGACACCGCCTTCCACACCACGATCCCGCCCGCCGCGGCCACCTACCCGGTGCCGCGGGAGTGGCGGGAGCGGCACGGGGTGCGCCGCTACGGCTTCCACGGGCTCTCGCACGGGTACTGCGCCCGGCGGGTCGCCGAGCTGACCGGTCGCCCGGACGCCCGGGTGGTGACCTGCCACCTGGGCGCCGGGGCGTCGCTGGCGGCCGTGGTCGACGGCCGCAGCGTGGACACCACGATGGGCTTCACCCCGCTGGAGGGCCTGGTCATGGCCACCCGCTCGGGCACAGTGGATCCCGGGCTGGTGCTGTGGTTGATCGAGCACGCGGGCCTGCAGCCGCACGAGGTGTCGACCGCGCTGGAGAAGCGGTCCGGGCTGGCCGGGCTGGCCGGCAGCGCCGACATGCGGGAGGTCTCGGCCGCCGTGGACCGCGGCGACGCCGACGCCACCCTCGCCCTGGACGTCTACGTGCACCGGCTGGCCGCCGGCGTCGCGGCGATGGCGGCCGCGGCCGGCGGACTGGACGCGCTGGCGTTCACCGGCGGGATCGGCGAGCGCTCCGCGCTGGTTCGGGAGCGGGCCGCGCAGCACCTGGCCTTCCTCGGCGTGGCCGTCGACACCGACCGCAACGCGGCAGCCGACGGCGACACCGAGATCACCGCCGACGGTGCGACGGTGCGCACCCTGGTGGTCGCCGCCCGCGAGGACCTGGAGATCGCCCGTGGCACCCGGGCCGCGATCGGCGGCGGCTGAACCGGCTCGGCGACCCGGACAGCACCCGGCCGGTCCGCCGGCGGATCAGTAGCATCCGGCCGTGGCGATCGGAGTGCGGATCACGTGACCGGGGCGGCCCGGCTGCCGCTGCTGGTGGCGGTGGCGGTCGGTGGGGCCGCCGGCTGCCTGGCCCGCTACGGCGTCGGCCTGGCGCTGCCGACGCCGCCGGCCGGCTGGCCCACCGGCACCTTCCTGTCCAACCTCGCCGGAGCGCTGCTGCTGGGCCTGCTGCTGGAGGGGCTGGCCCGCACCGGGCCGGACACCGGCTGGCGGCAGCTGACCCGGCTCGGCCTCGGCACCGGCCTCCTCGGCGCCTTCACCACCTACAGCACCCTGGCGGTGGAGCTGGACCTGCTGGTCCGCGACGGGGCGGCGGCGCTGGCGGCCGGTTACGCCGTGGCGAGCACGCTCGGCGGGCTGATCGCCGCGGGCGCCGGGATCGCCCTGGCCGGCGCACTCGGACGGGCGCGGTGATCGTCCTGGCGGTGGCGCTGGCCGGAGCGGCCGGCGCGCTGGCCCGCTACGGCGTCGACACCGGGCTGCGCCGACGCCGGCCGGTGCCGTCCACACTGCCGATCCTGCTGGTCAACACGTCCGGGTCGCTGCTGTTGGGGCTGCTCACCGGCCTGGTGCTCGCGCACGCCGCGCCCGGTGCCCTGGTGACCGTGGTCGGCATCGGATTCTGCGGCAGCTACACCACGTTCAGCACGGCCAGCGTGGAGACCGTCGGCCTGCTGCGCCGGGGCCACCGGGGCGCCGCGGCCGCGCACCTGGCCGGCACGGTGGGCGCGACCACCCTCGCCGCCGCCGTCGGCCTGCTGCTCGGGCTCAGCGCCGGGCGCTGATCTGCTGCACCACCCAGCCGTTGCCGTCCGGGTCGGCGAAGTGGCAGATGCCGACGTTGTCCAGGTCGTCGCCGTCCTCCGCCGGGCGGCGCGACCCGTCGCGGCCGTGGACCTGCACCTCGGAGACGTCCACCCCGCGCCCGGCCAGCTCGGCCCGCGCTGCCCGGATGTCGCGGACCACGAGCTGCACGCCCTGGAGCGAGCCCGGCGCCATGTCCACCGTGCCGGTGCCGATCACCACCGAGCAGCCCGAGCCGGGCGGGGTCAGCTGCACGAACCGGGTGTTCTCGTCGATCGCGGTGTCGTGGTCGACGGCGAAGCCGAGCTGCTCGGCGTAGAACGCCTTGGCCCGGGTCACGTCGCTGACCGGGACCTGCACCACCTCCAGGGTCCAGTCCACGGCTGAGTCCTTCCGGTCGGGGGTCGGGTCGATGTGCTGACCCGACCCCGACCGGATCCTCATCGCTGCGGCATCACTCCCGGTTGAGCTTGTCCTGCACGGTGCCGGCGATCTTCTCCACGGTGTTGGGCAGCTCGGTGGTGCCGTAGTACCGGGAGTCGGGGTGGGTGGGCGGCGGCATCGGGGCGCTGGTGGTCGGCCCCTCGTGGTAGCTGAACTCGCCCTTGCCGTCCGGCGAGGGCCCCTTGGCCCAGCGTCCCTCGCCGGCGGACTTGCCGTCGCTGAAGTTGAGGTACTGGTAGGAGACCTCGGTGAACTCCTTGGACTGCGGGAAGTTCGACGGCACCGGCAGCAGCTCGGACCCCTCCTCCTGCAGCTCCGCCGCCGCGGCCAGCCACATGTTCTGGTGCATCGTGTCGCGGGCCAGCAGGAACGACAGCAGGTCGCGCACGCCGTGGTCGTCGGTCATGTGGTAGAGCCGGGCCACCTGCACCCGGCCCTGCATCTCGGCGTTGGCGTTGGCCTGGAAGTCGGCCAGCAGGTTGCCGCTGGCGGTGATGTAGGAGCCCTGCCAGGGGTTGCCGTTGCTGTCGACCGCCCGGGCGCCGGCGCCGGCCACGATGGCGTGCTGGACGTCCATGCCACCGACCACCGCGGCGACCGTGGGGTCGTCCTGGACGGCGTCGGAGGTGATGCCCAGCGGGGCCTTCTCCAGCAGCTGGGCGATCATCGTGGCCAGCATCTCGACGTGGCCCATCTCCTCGGCCCCGATGCCGAACACCAGGTCCCGGTACTTGCCGGGGATGTGCATGTTCCAGCCCTGGAACATGTACTGCATCGCCACGCTGATCTCGCCGTACTGGCCGCCGAGGACTTCCTGCAGCTTGCGGGCGTAGACGGCGTCGGGCTTGTCCGGTGTGGACTTGAACTGGAGCTCTTGGCGGTGGAAGAACATCGTCACTCCCGGCTGGTCGTGGTCGTCCGCCGGAGTCCCGGCGGACGATGCCGGCGAGGTGCCCGTCGGTTCCGGCTCGAAACCCCGTGGCGGCGGCGACTCGCGGGTTTCGACCGAACGGCGGGGGGCATGTACGTCCGGTGCTGCTGGGGGCAGCGCTGGGGGATCGGGGGCGGACGGATGAGCCAGGACAAGGGTGCGGACCGCGACGGGCCGGTGCTGCGCCGGATGACGCTGGCGACCGCCTGGGGCGAGGGGCTGGACGGCTACGACCTTGGCGTGATCAGCGTGGTGCTGCCGCTGATCACCACCGGGCTGGGGCTGAGCCCGGCGTGGGCCGGGCTGATCGCCGCGTCCGCGCTGATCGGGATCTTCATCGGCGCCCCGATCGCCGGCTACCTCACCGACCGGTTCGGCCGGCGGCGGATGTTCCTGCTCGACATCGCGGCGTTCGTGGTCCTGGGGGTGGCGCAGGGCTTCGTCACCGAGCCGTGGCAGCTGTTCGTCATCCGGCTGCTGCTCGGCGTCGCGATCGGCGCCGAGTACGCCATCGGCGCCGCGATGCTCGCCGAGCTCGCGCCGACGCGCGGGCGCGGCCGGCGGCTGTCGAAGCTGCTGGTGTCCTGGTACGTCGGCTTCCTGATCTCGGTCGTGGCCGCCTACCTGCTGGTCGACCTGGCCGGCTGGGGCTGGCAGTGGGTGCTGGTGACCGGCGCGGTCCCGGCGCTGGTGGTGCTGCTGATGCGGATCGGGCTGCCCGAGTCGCCGCGCTGGCTGATCCAGCAGGGCCGCACCGACGAGGCCCGCGCGATCATCGACCGGGACATGGGCGGCGAGGCGTACTACCGGGCCGAGGAGTACCACGCCGAGGAGCCGGGCGCGGGCTGGCGCCGGCTGTTCTCCCCGGAACTGCGCTCCCGGACGCTGTTCGTCTGCGTGTTCTGGTCCTGCAACGTGGCGCCGTACTTCGCGATCTTCACCTTCGCCCCGCAGGTGTTCAGCTCGCTGCAACTGGCCGACGAGCGGGCCGGCACGATCGCGGCCAACTCGCTGGCCGCCGCGGGAGCGGTGGTCGGGATGCTGACCATCGAACGGCTCGGCCGGCGCCGGCAGCTGATCATCCCGTTCTGGATCACGACCGGGACGCTGCTGGTGGTCGGGCTGTGGAGCAACGCGCCCGGGGTGGTGCTCGTGCTCTGCTTCGCGGTGTTCGCCTTCTTCAACGCGCTGCAGGGCAACCTGACCGCGGTCTACCCGATCGAGGTGTTCCCCACCGACGTGCGGTCCAGCGGGGTCGGGATCGGCTCGGCGGTCAGCCGGATCGGCGCCGCGGTCGGCACGTTCCTGCTGCCGGTCGGGCTGTCCACGATCGGGGTCGGCGCCTGCATGCTGATCGGCGCGGGCCTGTGCGCCCTGGGCGGGATCGTGTCGCAGCGGCTGGCGCCCGAGACGACCGGGCACACCCTGACCCGCACGGCCACCCTGCCGGCCGGGAAGGTCGCGCCCGCGGCGTGACCACCTCTCGTACGGATCGGCTCCGATCGGGCATAGTGATCCCGACCGGAGGAGGTGCGATGGACGGCGCCAACAACAGCTGGCGGTTCGACGTCGACGGGCAGGGGCACGAGGTCAACCTCGACGTCAGCCTGTGGGGCAAGTGGACCGTGTCGCTCGACGGGAAGGTCGTCGTCGAGGACCGGAAGTGGCTCGAGAACGAGGAGACCTTCGAGATCGGCCGGCACACCGTGCGGGTCAAGGTCCATCCGACCCTGGGCGGCTTCAGCCAGGGCTCCGAGCTCTTCCTCGACGGGAGTTACGTCGAGCCCCTGCGCCGCTGACGTCG
>DASQMQ010000647.1:0-4525 GCA_035645455.1 Pseudonocardia sp. | reverse complement strand
AGGGTCCGTGTCCAGCTCCTCGGGATCGTCGGCGTCGGAGCCGTCGTGCTCGTCGGAGCCATCGTGCCGGTCGTCGGAGTCGTCCCGGTGGTCGTCGTCGTGGTGCCGGGAGTCCGGCCCGGAAGCGGCCGCGCGGCCGCGTCGGGCCCACTCGTCCAGCGCCGGGTCCTCGGCGACCGAGGTGCGGCGGGTGCCGGCCATCCGGGCCGCCCGCCGCTGCCGGATCGACTCCTCCAGACGCACCTGTCGGCGCAGGTAGGTCAGGTAGCCGACCAGGGCCAGGTCCGCCACCGCGTGCAACCACCACACCCAGGGGGCCCAGAACCCGGCTACCACCGCGGTGGCGACCACCGAGACCAGCAGGGCCAGGACCACCCGCTGGCGGAACGCGTAGCGGGCCCGGGCGGCCAGCGCCGCGGCCTCGGGGTCGTACCCGCCGCGTCCGCGGCGGTAGCGCGGGCCCGGCGGTTGCCAGTCCCGGTCGGGCGCGGTCGGTTGCCCCTCCTGGTCGGCGACGGCCGCGGACCGCGGCTGCTGCTCCTCGTGCTCGGTCACGTCCACCTCCTGATCGCGTGCCCTCGCCGGCGCGCGACGTCCCCGGTCGCGCACCGGGCCGCGCTCGGCGGGCGGCCCGGGCCGGTCCAGCACCCGCGCGGACAGCGCTGCGGTGCTCGGCCTGGCCACTTCCTGCCGGTGTCGTGCGACCGCGGGGACGAGGATGAGCAGCCACAGCACGACCAGTCCCAGAAAGATCATCGAGCTGGGCACGGCTGCCTCCTCCTCCCCCCACGGCGAAGCGGGACGCGGTCCGGCTCCCCCGAGCCAAGATCGTGTCCGAGCGACAACGGTAATGAGCGGCCGACGCGGGGCGGGCAACGACGCGCCGGGCCTTCCCGAGTTCACCTGAGCGAGACGGATGTGACGGTTGTGACGAGGGGGGCTCAGCCCGGCTCCACGCGCGCCCGTTCGGCCCGCCCGTGGGCGATCAGACGGCCCACCAGCCCGCCGGGCGGCAGCTCCTCGGCGGTCATCGCGAAGCACTGGTGGTCGCGCCATGCGCCGTCGACGTCGAGGTAGCGCCGGAACAGCCCCTCCAGCCGGAACCCGAGCTTGGCCAGCACCCGCAGGCTGGCCGCGTTCTCCGGGCGGACGGTGGCCTCCAGCCGGTGCAGCCCGACCACCCCGAAGCAGTGGTCGACGGCCAGCGCGACCGCCGCGGTGATCACTCCGCCGCCGGTGACCCGGGCGTCCACCCAGTAGCCGACGTAGGCCGACAGCAGCGGTTCGCGCACCACGTTGCCGACCATGACGTGCCCGACGAAGCGGCCGTCCAGGGTCACCGCGAACGGCAGCGCCGCACCGCGCCGCCCGGCCGAGCGCAGCGACATCCAGCGCACCGGCCACTCCCCCGCCGCGTGCCGCTGCTCCCAGGTGCCGGGCATGCTCGGCTCCCACGGCGCCAGGTGGTGCTCGTCCCGGATGCGCACCGCCGACCAGGCGGCCGCGTCGCGCAGCCGCACCGGGCGCAGCGCCACGGTGCCGGCCGGCACCCGCAACGGCCCCAGGTGCGCGGGCCAGCCGGGGTGGCGCCCGTCCACGGCGGGCGGGATCGGGACCACGTCAGCCCGGTGCGGGCAGGAACATCACGTCCACCCGCTCGTCCACGGTGGCCTCGGTGAGGTCCTCGGGCAGCACGATGATCCCGTTGGCCTCGGTGAGGGTGGACAGCAGGTGGGTGCCGGAGGTGCCGATCGGCTGCACCAGGTACTCCCGGGTGGTCTGGTCGCGCAGCAGCCGGCCGCGCAGGTAGCCGCGCCGACCGGCGACCGAGCTGACCGGGGAGGTCAACCGGGCCGCGACCGTGCGCCGGTGCGGGTCGGGGCGGCCCAGCGCGAGCCGCAGCAGCGGCCGGACCAGCACCTCGAACAGCAGCAGCGCGGTGGCCGGCGAGGACGGGAACAGGAAGGTGGGCACCGCGTCCGGGCCGAGCCGGCCGAACCCCTGGGTGGACCCGGGGTGCATGGCCACCCGGGTGGTGTCCAGGTCGCCGAAGGTCGACAGCCCGGCGTGCACCTCGGCGCCCGCCACCCCGCCGACCGCCCCGCACACCACGATGACGTCGCTGAACGGCAGCCGGTCCTGGACCGCGGCGCCGATGTCGCGGGCGTCCCCGCTGACCAGCCCGGCCCGCGCGGTCTCCGCTCCGGCCTCCCGGGCGGCCGCGGTGAGCGCGTGCGAGCAGACGTCGGCGACCTGCCCCGCGCCCGGGGTCCGGGCCAGGTCCACCAGCTCGTCGCCGACCGAGATCACCGACACCCGGGGCCGGGGGTGCACCAGCACCTTGTCCCGGCCGGCCGCGGCGAGCAGCGCGACGTGCGCCGACCCGATCACCGCGTCCCGGCGGACCGCGACGTCGCCGGGCTGCACGTCCTCGCCGATCCGGCGGACGAACGACGCCGAGGGCACGCCCCGGTGCACCCGCAGCCGGGCCGCGCCGCCGTCGGTGTAGCCCATCGGCACGACCGCGTCGGCCAGCGTGGGCAGCGGCGCGCCGCACACCACCCGCACGGCCTGCCCGGGCTGCAGCCGCAGCGGCTGGCGCGACCCGGCCGGGATCTCGCCGACCACCGGCAGCAGGGCCGGCCGGGCCTCGCTGGCCCCGGCCAGGTCGACGCTGCGCACCGCGTAGCCGTCGATCGCCGCCTGGTCGAACCCGGGCAGCGGGCGCGCGGTCACGATCTCCTCGGCGCACCGCAGACCGTGGGCGTCGGAGATCGCCAACCGCACCGGCACGGGCCGGACCGCGGCGGCCAGCACCCGCTCGAGCTGCTCGTCCACCGACCGCACGGCCGCGTCAGCCGTCCAGACGGGCGGCCGACCGGGCCCGCTCGGTGCCCGGCGCGTCGACCACCGGCAGCAGCGGGAACCGCGGGCCCGAGCCGACGGCCCGGACGACGGCGGAGCGGAACGGCGTGGTGCTCATCGGACGGGCTCCCTCGGTGCGCCGGGGACGGCGCGGAGGGGCGGTCCCAGCGCGCCGGTGGCGGGGTCGTGCACGGGGGGCGAGCCTATCGGCGCCGGTAGCGTTGACGCGTGACGGCACGCGCTCGACCGACCGGGTCCCCACCCGACGGCGGGGGTGCTGCGGCGGAGAAGGACCGGGTGCGCGGGCGGGTCGTGGCCGCCCGCCGGGCGCTGCCGGCTGCGGTGCGCGCCGAGCGGGCGCACGCCCTGGCCGCCGCCGCTGTCGCCCTGGCCGCGACGACCGGCGGCCCGGTGTGCGCGTACCTGCCGGTGGGCTCCGAGCCGGGCTCGGTCGAGCTGGTCGACGCGCTGGTGGCGGCGGGCCACGAGGTGCTGCTGCCGGTGGTCCCCGCCCGCCCCGGCGCGCTGGACTGGGCGCGCTACCGGGGCCCCGACGGCCTCGCCCCGGGCCCGCTCGGCCTGCGCGAACCGGTCGGCCCGCGGTTGGGGGCCGGGGCGATCACCCGGGCCGCCCTGGTCCTGGTGCCCGGTCTGGCCGTCGACCGGCTCGGCCGCCGGCTCGGCCGCGGCGGCGGCTACTACGACCGCACCCTCGACCTCGCCGCCCCCGGGACCCCGCTGGTGGTGGTGCTGCACGACGAGGAACTGCTGGACCGGGTGCCGGCCGAGCCGCACGACCGCCGGGTGCACGCCGCCCTGCTGCCCGCCGGTGGCCTCCGACAGCTCGGGAACAACAGCTGATCCTCCCGGGTTATGCTGGCACTCGCTGTCTTCGAGTGCCAGATCCGAGTGAGGGACACGTGCCTACCTACCAGTACGCCTGCACCGCCTGTGACCACCGCTTCGAGGCCGTGCAGTCCTTCTCCGACGCGTCGCTGACGGTCTGCCCGGCGTGCTCGGGCACGCTGCGCAAGGTGTTCTCCTCCGTCGGGATCGTGTTCAAGGGCAGCGGCTTCTACCGCACCGACAGCCGCAACGGCGCTTCGGGCGCCGCCGCGGCCAAGGCCGAGAGCGGTGCCGCCAAGGGCGATTCCTCCGGTTCGTCGGGCAACGGGTCCACGGGCTCGTCCGGCGGCGAGGCCGGCAAGAGCAGCAGCACCAGCGGCAGCAAGGACAGCGGCAGCACGACCAGCTCCAGCACGCCGAGCGCCGCAGCCTCCTGAGCCACCGCGGACAGCGCACCACATCCGGACCGGCGGCAGCGACCGGAGACCCCCGCGCCGGCCGAGTTGTCCACAACGCCGGTCCGCTGTCCACAACCGGAGCGAACCGGTTCCGCCCGGCGGTGCGGCGGTCCTAGCGTCCGGGCCATGACCGATCCCCGACCGCACCCCGCCGCTGCGCCCACCGCCGACCGGTGGACCGCCCGGTTGCGCCGCAGCGGCCCACCGGGCCGGTTGGGCTGGCGCCGCACGGCGCTGCTCCGCCGGCTCGCCGCCGCGGTGCTCGCCACCGCCGCGCTGGTCCTGACCCTGACCCCGGCCGACCGCGCCGCCGCGGTGCCGGTGCTGGTCGCGGCCGCCGACCTCGCTGCGGGCAG
>DASQMQ010000646.1:0-4141 GCA_035645455.1 Pseudonocardia sp. | reverse complement strand
CGAAGGCACAGGCCAAGGACCCCTCCGCCGGGTACGCGCGGACCTTCCTGACCCAGGTCGAGGACGTCCTGGGCAGCTGCCTGGAACGCGGCATCCGGATCGTGGCCAACGCCGGCGGGCTCAACCCGGCCGGTCTGGCCGCGGCGGTCCGCGGGGTGGCCGCGAGGCACGGCCTCGACGCGACGGTGGCCCACGTCGAGGGCGACGACCTGCGCGGCTCGTTGGCGGCGATCGTCCCGCCGGTCCAGGGGGAACCGGTGTCGGCGAACGCCTACCTGGGCGGTTGGGGGATCGCCGAGGCCCTCGCGGCCGGTGCGGATGTGGTGGTGACCGGCCGCGTCACCGACGCCTCGCTGGTCGCCGGGCCGGCGGCCTGGTGGCACGGCTGGGGCCGCACGGACTGGGACGCGCTGGCCGGGGCCGTGGTGGCCGGGCACGTCATCGAGTGCGGGCCGCAGGCCACCGGCGGCAACTACGCCTTCCTCGACGAGGTCACCGACCTCCGCTATCCGGGGTTCCCGATCGCCGAGGTCGCCGCGGACGGCTCCGCGGTGATCACCAAGCACCCCGGCACCGGCGGGCTCGTGTCGGTGGGCACGGTCACCGCGCAGCTGCTCTACGAGATCGGCGCGCCGGCCTACCTCGGCCCCGACTGCACCTCCCACTTCGACACCATCCGGCTCGACCAGCAGGGCGAGCACCGGGTGGCGATCTCCGGGGTGCGCGGCAGCGCGCCGCCGCCGACGCTCAAGGTCGCGCTCAACGACGCCGGCGGCTACCGCAACACCATGACCCTGGTGCTGACCGGCCTCGACATCGAGGCCAAGGCCGAGCGCGCGGAGGCCCTGCTGTTCGACGTCCTGGGTGGGCACGACCGGTTCGCCGAGGTCGACGTGCGGCTGCTGCGCTTCGACACCCCCGACGCGCCGTCCAACGAGCGCGCCACCGCCCACCTGCGGATCACCGTCAAGGACCCCGACCCGCACCCGGTCGGCCGCGCCTTCGCCGACGCCGTCATGGAGCTGGCCCTCGGCGGTTACGCCGGCTTCCACACCACCACCCCGCCGACGCCCGGCTCGGCGTACGGGATCTACCGGCCGGCCGCCGTGCCGCGCTCCGCGGTGGCGCACACGGTCGTGCTGCCCGACGGGGAGCGGCGGCCGGTCCCCGATGTCCCCGTCCCCGATGTCCCCGTACCCGATGTCCCCGTACCCGATGTCCCCGTCCCCGATGTCCCCGTCCCCGATCCTGCTGTCGGGGCGTCACCACCGCCGCCCGCGGCGGAACCGGACGGCGTCGGACCCACGCGCCGGGTGCCGCTGGGCGCCGTGTGCGGAGCCCGGTCGGGCGACAAGGGCGGTGACGCCAACGTCGGCCTGTGGACCCGTACCGACGCCGAGTACGCCTGGCTGCGCCGCTTCCTGACCCCCGACCGGGCGCGGGAGCTGATCGGTCCCGAGGCGGCCGGGTTGGCGGTCGACGTGCACCCGCTGCCCAACCTGCGGGCGGTCAACGTCGTCGTGCACGGCATCCTCGGGGCCGGCGTCGCCGCGTCCACCCGTCCCGACCCGCAGGCCAAGGGGCTGGGGGAGTACCTGCGCAGCCGGGTCGTGGAGGTGCCGCAGGACCTCGGGTGACGCCCGGGCGGCTGCCGGGTCGGCCGGCGACCGCTCGACGGGGTGTCGCTCGAAGGGGTGCCGTCGGCGCCGGACCCTTGCCGCTGCGGGTGATCGATCCGAGACTCCGGCGGCGGCTGCCCCCGGCAGCGGCGTCGCCGGTGGCGGCCGGGCACCGCTCCGGAACGGGAGATGTCATGCGCAGGTCGGTTCCCCTGGCGCTCAGCGCCGTGCTCAGCCTCGCGATCCTGGTGGTGGTGCCGAGCGCCGGGTGGGCGACCCCGGATTCCGGGGTGAGCGGCACGGTGCTCGCCGAGGGCACCTCGGCCGGCACGATCGAGACCGAGAGCCGCGGTCCGACCCACGTCGTGGTCCGGCGGATCGTGATCGAGCCGGGCAGCTCGACCGGATGGCACCACCACACCGGCGAGCTGGTCGCGGTCGTGCTCGCCGGGACCCTCACCCGCCAGCTCCACGACTGCTCGGTGGAGACCAGCACCCCCGGGCAGGCGTTCGTCGAACCCGCCGGCCGCGACCACGTGCACATCGGCCGCAACCTGGGCCCCGATCCGGTCGAGCTCTACGTCACCTACCTGATCCCGGCCGGTGACCCGCTCGCGGTCGGGGACCACGACCCCGGCTGCTGAGCGCGCCGGCCGCTGCCGTCCGGCGCGGTCCGCGACTCCCGACCACATCGGACGTCGACGTCGAGCGTCCGCCGTGCCACGGTGTGCGGGTCGAGGATGATCGAGGGAGGACACAGTGGCGCGTCGGAGCACGATCGTTGTCGGAGTGGACGGCTCGGAGAGCTCCCGATGGGCCCTGCGGTACGCCCTCGAGGACGCGGTGCGCCGCGACGGGCAGGTGCAGGCCGTGCAGGCGTTCTACCCGCCGGAGTACTGGCCGGCCTCCTGGGGCCTGTCCGCGCCGCCGACCGTCGAGCAGGTGACCGCGAACCTGGAGGTCGCCACCCGGCAGACCGTCGACACCGTGGTGAGCGAGATCGGCGGGGCCGCGTCCGGCGTCCCGGTGGAGATCCTGGTGATGCCCGGGTCGCCGGCGAAGGTACTGGTGGAGCGGGCCGGCCCGGCCGATCTGCTGGTCGTGGGCCACCGCGGGCGCCTGGGGTTCCCCGGTGCGTCGCTCGGTTCGGTCGCGCTGCGCTGCGTCCAGCACGCCCCGTGCCCGGTCGTCGTGGTGCGGCCGTCCGAGGTCCCGGCCGCCGATCCCACGGCCGGCACCGGATGACGTGACCGGGGTGCGGGCCCGACCACGCCCGTTCAGCCCGGGGGACCCACCGGTCGGGCGCGCAGCGCACCCACGGCGATCACGTCGCCGGGGGCCAGTTGTGCGCCCCGCCGGGTCTCCGGCCGCCCGTTGACCCGCACCGCGCCGTCCGCCAGCAGGGCGCGGGCGTGCCCGCCGTCCTCGGCCAGGCCCGCCAGCTTCAGGAACTGACCGAGCCGGATGGGTCCGTCGGCGATCGGGACGTCCTGGATCGGGGGGCGCGACATGGCGCCATCCTCCCGCGCCGCCGGGCCCGGCCGCTGATGCGGTCCGGGCCCGGCGGGCATCGGTCGGGAGGATCAGGGTCGGAACGCGGAGATGCGGTTGAACGAATTCTCGATCCGGGTCCGGATCGAGGTCCGATCGACGTTGTTCGAGTTGACGTCGATCACATCGGAGACACTGACTGCGGTGCAGTTTGCGGCCTGGGTCTGGGTGGTGGTCGGCGCGATCACGCCGACGGCCGCCCCGCCCGCGCCGACCACGCTGCTGCCGCCGACGAGGGTCTGGCTGATCTGACCGCCGGACTGACTGAACGTGCAGGTGTTGGACGCCTGCGCGGGGGTGGCGACGCCCTGGGCGGACGCCAGCGGGGTCATGACGAGCAGGCCGGTCGCGGCCATGGACACGACGATCCCAGCTTTCTTCAGCACGTTTTCTCCTGATTGTTCGCACCGGGGACCGACCCCGCTCGATCCCATTCCGGGCCGGTGCGCCCGAGCGGATCGCACCGGTTTTCGAAGAGTAGCCCGAGAATCTGGCGACGGGCAAAGCAATGGGCACGATCGAGTGCCGTACCCGGTGCGGATCGTGATGATTCGGCAGATCACGATCCGGCTTCCGTCGAACGGGGGACGCCCACCGCGGTCGGCCGGTCACCCCGGGCGGTCCAGGGGCTCGGCAAAGTCGCGGTGAGCAGGCGCTGAGCTGCGCCGACACGCGGCCGGGGGTGGGGGTGCGGGCACACCCCTCTTGGTGATCATGGCGGTTCCTACGCCAGCCTTGATCATCGGAAGAGAGCCGTGCCCGCGTCTGCATCCTTGTCGATCCCTGCCATCGCCGATCAGGTGACCCGGACAGCCCTGCCCGATCCGATCGTGCTCGCTCCGGGCCTGCGAGACGTGCTGGCCGGGGTGGTCGATCCCCGCAAGCGCCGCGGCGTCCGTCATGGCCTGGCGGTCGTGCTCACCGCCGCGGTCTGCGCGGTCGTCGCCGGGGCACGGTCGTTCGTCGCGGTC
>DASQMQ010000645.1:0-3251 GCA_035645455.1 Pseudonocardia sp. | reverse complement strand
TCGTCGAGCCGGTCCAGGCGCACCGCTCGATCGCCCGCGCGCGGGCGGCCTGGCCGCTGCACGCCGCCGGACTGCTGCTGCCCGGCAGCGACGAGACCCTTGCCCGGGCCGAGGAACACCTGCTGACCCTGCTGCTCGCGGCCGAGCCCGACCTGGCGGCCGACCTGTGCAACCGGGCGCTGGCCCCGCTGCGCACGCTGCCCGACGGCGCCGCGACCCGCGCCGAGGAGACCCTGCGGGCCTGGCTGGACGCGCACGGCGACGTCAGCGCGGCCGCGGCCGCGCTGCACGTGCACCCGCAGACCGTCCGCTACCGGCTGGCCGGGATGCGCGAGGTGCTCGACGGCGCCCTGGACGACCCCGACCGGCGCCTGGAACTGGCGATCGCGCTGCGCGCCGGCCGCCCCGTCACCTGATCGTCGCTACCCGCCCCACCCCCGGCCCCGCACCGCCCCGGACGCCGGGAAAGCCACCCTCCGGACGTCCGACGCCCGGAGGGTGGCTTTCCAGGCACGGGGCCGGGAGGGGTGCCGGCCCGGGGGGTGGGTCAGCCGGCGAGGCGGACCGGACGGGCGGCGACCGGGCGGGCCGGGCGCTCGGGCAGCGCGGTGACCGCGGCCGACTTCTTCGGGCCGCCGCCCGGGAAGGCCAGCCGGGCGATCTTGCGCAGCACCTTGCCGTACTGGCGGGGCAGCGAGCCCGCGGTGTAGGTCAGGCCGTAGCGCTGGCAGATCTCGCGCACCTTCGGGGCGATCTCGGCGTACCGGTTGCTGGGCACGTCCGGGAACAGGTGGTGCTCGATCTGGTGGCTGAGGTTGCCGGTCATGATGTGGAAGGTCTTGCTGCCGGTCAGGTTGGCCGACCCGAGCATCTGGCGGACGTACCACTCGCCCTTGGTCTCGCCCTCCAGCCGGTCCTCCTCGAAGGTCTCGGTGCCGTCCGGGAAGTGCCCGCAGAAGATGACCGCGTGCGACCAGACGTTGCGCACCAGGTTGGCGGTGAGGTTGGCCGCGGCGGTGTGCACGAAGCCCGGCCCGGACAGCGCCGGGAACAGCACGTAGTCCTTGGCCAGCTGGCGGCGGACCTTGCGCCAGAGCACCTTGAGCTCGGCCTTGAGCTCGGCCTTGGACTTGCTGCCGTCCTGCACCCGGTCGATCTCCAGGTCGTAGAGCGTGATGCCCCACTCGAAGATCAGCGACAGGCCGAGGTTGGTCAGCGGCTGGATCAGGTCGGCCGGGCGCCACTCCTGCTCGGGGGTGATCCGCATGATCGAGTAGCCCAGGTCGCGGTCCCTGCCGCGCACGTTGGTGAACGTGTGGTGCTCGTAGTTGTGGGTGCGCTTCCAGGCCTCGGCCGGGGTGGTGTGGTCCCACTCCCAGGTGGTCGAGTGGACCCGCGGGTCGCGCATCCAGTCCCACTGCCCGTGCAGGATGTTGTGCCCGATCTCCATGTTGTCCAGGATCTTGGCGATGGACAGCGCGGTGGTGCCGGCCAGCCAGGCCGGCGGGAACCGGGAGAAGATCAACAGCGCCCGGCCGGCCATCTCCAGGCCGCGCTGGACCGCGATGACCCGGTGGATGTAGCGGGCGTCGGCCTCGCCGAGGCTGCCGACGACCTCGGCGCGGATCGCGTCCAGCTCGACGGCGAGCTGCTCGATCTGCTCGGCGGTCAGGTGGTCGGCGGCGCTGGGCGTCGTCGAGGGGGCGAAGGTGACGGGGGATGCCACGGTGGTCTCCTCAGAGCTCGATCTCGACGTCGCCGGCGGCACCGGAAACACAGGTGCGGACGGCTTGGCCGGGTGTGTCGTGCAGGTCACCGGTGTGCAGGTTGCGGACCGCTCCGGACCGCAAGGTGCCCACGCAGGTGTGGCAGATGCCCATGCGGCAGCCGTTGGGCAGCAGCGCTCCGGCTGCCTCCCCGGCCACCATGAGCGGGGTTCCCGGGCCGGCCTCGGCCACGATCCCGCTGGTCGTGAACGAGACGCGCCCGCCGGTGGTGCCGTCGACGACCGGGGTGGGCGGCACGAAGCGCTCCAGGTGCAGCGCGTCCGGGTCGCCGGCGCGCGCCCAGTGCTCGGTCAGCGCGTCGAGCAGGCCCGTCGGGCCGCAGGCCCAGGTCTGCCGGACCGCCCAGTCGGGCACCGCGTCGGCCAGCGAGTCCGGGGTGAGCCGGCCCTCCAGCGCGGTGTGCCGCTCGATCAGGGTGAGCCCGGTGGACGCGGACAGCGCCCGCAGCTCGGGTCCGAACACCAGCTGGGACGGGGTGCGGTCGCAGTGCACCAGCACCGCGCCGGACAGCGTCTCCGGGCGGGTCTCCAGCTCGCGCAGCATGCCCATCACCGGGGTGATCCCGCTGCCGGCGGTGAGGAACAGCAACTTCTCCGGCACCGGGTCGGGCAGCACGAACTCCCCGGCGGGCGGGCCGATGCGCAGCACCGTGCCGACCGGGGTGCGGTGGGCCAGCGCGCCGGACACGGCGCCCCCGGCCAGGGCGGTGACCGTGACGGCCAGCTCCCGGTCGCCCGGGTGCGAGGTGACCGAGTAGGTCCGCCACTGCCAGACGCCGTCGAGCCGGGTGCCGATCCCGACGAACTGCCCGGGCCGGTGGACCGGCAGGCCCGGTCCGGTGCGCAGCAGCAGGGTGGTGGTGTCGTCGGTCTCCCGACGCAGCCCCACCACCCGGGCGTGCGGCTCGCGCCGCGACCACATCGGGTTCAGCGTGCCCAGCAGGTCGTCGGGCAGCAGGGGCTGGGTGAACCAGCCCGCCGCGTGCCGGGCCCGCTGTCCGATCGCGCCGAGAACTCCCATACCTCGACGATATTGCGCGCATCGCTCAACCGGCCACGCCCCAGCCCACGACCGCGGCCCTGGAACTGTGGCATTTCGACAGTTTGGGCCGGACGCGCAGCGGTCATACCCGGATGGCCAGGGCCGCCCTCACCAGGTCGTCGTTGCCGGTGGCGAGCCAGCCGTCGGGCCGGTTGAGCACGTCCTCGAAGCCGGTGCGGGTGTCCATGCCCATCCGCACGGCGTACTCCAGGACCGGCCAGGCGCCGTCCTCCTCGCCGTGCAGCAGCACCGGTACGCGCAGCGAGCCCAGCGCGCGCAGGATGCGGATGGCCTCGGCGACCGAGGTCTCCGGGTCGGACACCGTCGACTCGGCCAGCACCCTGGTGGTGCCCGGCGGGATCCCGCTCTTGGTGAGGGTGACCGCGTCGCCGCTGGTCCAGACGCCCAGTTCGACGCCGATAC
>DASQMQ010000644.1:0-3676 GCA_035645455.1 Pseudonocardia sp. | reverse complement strand
GCCCTCGCCCCAACCGGTCGACGCGTAGCGGAGCCCCGCCGGGCCGAGCGAGCGCGCCCCTCGCCCAACCCGACCGAGCGAGCGCGGCTCTCGCTCGACCGGCGGGGCGAGCGGCTCCGGGGCGGGCGGGGCGCGGGCGGTTCAGGAGCGGGAGAGGTGCAGCTGTTCGAGGCGGCGGATCCGGTCGGCGATCGGGGGGTGGGTGGTGAACCAGCGGGCCTGGTGGTCGCCGGGCCGGAACGGGCTGGCGATCATCAGGTGCGACTGGGCGGTGAGCTGGGGCTCCGGGGGCAGCGGGGCCAGCCGGGTGCCGATCTCCAGCTTGCGCAGGGCCGCGGCGAGCGCGAGCGGGTCGCCGGTGAGGGCAGCGCCGTCGGCGTCGGCCTGGTACTCCCGCGACCGGCTCACCGCCAGTTGCACGACCGCGGCCGCCACCGGCCCGAGCAGCGCGATCAGCAGCAGCGCGAACGGGTTGGGGGAATCGTCGTCGCTCCCGCCGAACAGCGGGACGAACAGCGCCAGGTTGGCCAGCAGGGTGACCATCGAGGCCAGTGCGCCGGCCACCGAGGAGATCAGGATGTCGCGGTTGTGCACGTGGGCCAGCTCGTGGCCGAGCACCGCGCGCAGCTCGCGCTCGTCCAGCAGGCCCAGCAGGCCGGTGGTCACGCACACCGCGGCGTGCCGCGGGTTGCGGCCGGTGGCGAAGGCGTTGGGTGCGCTGGTCGGGCTCACGTACAGCCGGGGCATCGGCTGGCGGGCGGTCCGGGACAGCTCGCGGACCACCCGGTACAGCCCCGGCGCCTCCAGCTCGCTCACCGGACGGGCGTGCATGGCGCGCAGCGCGAGCGTGTCGGAGTTGACGTAGGCGTAGCCGTTCGCGCCCAGCGCGACGGCGGCGGCGACCAGCAGCCCGGTGCGGCCGAACAGCGACCCCACCAGCAGCACCAGTGCCGTCATCGCGCCCAGGAGCAGCGCGGTCCTCAGCCCGTTGATCCGCCCGTGCACAGCCGTCCACTCCTCTCCGAGGTCTCGTCGGGAAAACGACCGGCCCGCGGACGGGGTTCCGGGCGTGACGCGCGCGACGCGGCGGCGCGGGCCCCGACCCGGCAGGATCACGCCATGGCCACCGACGTCCGCACCGAGATCACCGACCGCGTCGCCGTGCTCACCGTGTCCCATCCCGAGCGCCGCAACGCGATGAACTTGGAGCTGTCCGGCAAGCTCGTCGCCGCGCTGGACCGCTGCGCCGCCGACGACGGCGTCGGCGCCATCGTGATCACCGGCGAGGACCCGGCGTTCTGCGCCGGCGGTGACCTCGGTGAGCTGGCCGACGCCGACCCGGCCACGTTGCGCCGGGTCTACGCCGGCTTCCTGGCCGTCGCCGAGCACCCGCTGCCCACGGTGGCCGCGGTGAACGGGGCCGCCGTCGGGGCCGGGCTCAACCTGGCGCTGGCCTGCGACCTGCGGCTGGCCGGGCCGCGGGCCCGGTTCGACGCCCGGTTCCTGCCGCTCGGGCTGCACCCCGGAGGCGGCTACACCTGGATGGCCCAGCGGGTGCTCGGCTACCAGCGGGCCGCGGCGATGACGCTGTTCGGCGAGGTCGTCGACGCCGCGGAGGCGGCCCGGATCGGGCTGGTCCACCGGGTCGCCGAGGACGTCGTCGGCGCGGCCGTCGAGCTGGCCGCGCGGGCCGCCGCCGCACCGCGGGACCTCGCCGTGACCACGAAGGCGACCATGCAGTTGACCGCCGGGATGGCCACCCAGGAGCCGGCGGTGGAGGTCGAGGTGCGCGCCCAGGGGGCGTCGGTGGGGTCCGCGGAGTTCCAGCGGCGGCTGGCCGCGCTGCAGGCGTCGATCACCTCCTCGCGCTGAGCGGCGCTCCGTCCCACCCCTCGGGACGGCGGGTGTGAAGTGGGCCGGGGCGGGGCGGCGGGGCGGCGGAGCGGGAGTTAACCTCGGGTACACCCATCGTCGCACCCGGAATCGAGGCCCGACCGCGACATGTCCCACCCCGACACGGCCGTCGAACAGCGGCCGGAGGTCATCTCCCGCGACCGGGTGGTCATCCGGTTCGCCGGGGACTCCGGCGACGGCATGCAGCTGACCGGCGACCGGTTCACCTCCGAGACCGCCGCCTTCGGCAACGACCTGTCCACCCTGCCGAACTTCCCCGCCGAGATCCGCGCGCCCGCCGGCACCCTGCCCGGCGTGTCGTCGTTCCAGCTGCACTTCGCGAACTACGACATCCTCACCCCGGGCGACCGGCCCGACGTGCTGGTCGTGATGAACCCGGCCGCGCTCAAGGCCAACATCGGCGACCTGCCGCCGGGCGGCACGCTGATCGTCAACACCGACGAGTTCACCAAGCGCAACCTGACCAAGGTCGGCTACCCGGCGAACCCGCTGGAGGACGGCTCGCTGGACCAGTACGCGGTGTTCCCGGTGGCGATGGCCACCCTCACCCGCGGTGCGCTGGCCGAGACCGGGCTGAGCAAGAAGGACGCCGAGCGGGCGAAGAACATGTTCGCGCTCGGCCTGCTGTCCTGGATGTACCACCGCCCGCACGAGGGCACCGAGCGGTTCCTGCGGGAGAAGTTCGCCCGCCGACCCGACCTGGCCGAGGCCAACATCCTGGCGTTCAAGGCCGGGCACGCCTACGGCGAGACCACCGAGGCGTTCGCGGTCACCTACGAGGTGGCCCCCGCGCAGCTCGACGTCGGCACCTACCGCCAGATCACCGGCAACACCGCGCTGTCCTACGGGATCGTGGCCGCCGGGCGGGTCAGCGGGCTGCCGGTGTTCCTCGGCTCGTACCCGATCACCCCGGCCTCGGACATCCTGCACGAGCTGAGCAGGCACAAGGCGTTCGGCGTGACCACGTTCCAGGCCGAGGACGAGATCGCCGGCGTCGGGTCGGCACTGGGCGCGGCGTTCGGCGGTGCCCTCGGGGTGACCACCACCTCCGGCCCCGGGGTGGCGCTGAAGTCCGAGACGATCGGGCTGGCGGTCGCGCTGGAGCTGCCGCTGCTGATCATCGACGTGCAGCGCGGCGGGCCGTCCACCGGGCTGCCGACCAAGACCGAGCAGGCCGACCTGCTGCAGGCGATGTTCGGCCGCAACGGCGAGGCCCCGGTGCCGATCGTGGCGCCCCGCTCGCCCGCGGACTGCTTCGACTGCGCGCTGGAGGCCGTGCGGATCGCGGTCACCTACCGGACCCCGGTGATGCTGCTGTCGGACGGATCGCTGGCCAACGGTTCGGAGCCGTGGAAGGTGCCCGCGGTGGACACCCTGGTCGCGATCGACCCGGCGTTCGCCACCGAGCCGAACGCCCCGGACGGCACCGCCGAGTTCTGGCCCTACCGCCGCGACGAGGACACCCTGGCCCGCCCGTGGGCGGTGCCCGGCACCCCCGGCCTGGAGCACCGGATCGGCGGCCTGGAGAAGGCCGACGGCCGCGGCTCGATCTCCTACGACCCGGACAACCACGACCGGATGGTCCGGCTGCGCGCGGCCAAGATCGACGGCATCGCGGTGCCGGACGTGGAGGTCGACGACCCCGACGGCGACGCCGAGCTGCTGGTGATCGGCTGGGGCTCCACCTACGGCCCCATCGGCGCCGGCGCCCGCCGGGTCCGCGCGCTCGGGCGGAGCGTCGCCCAGGCGCACCTGCGCCACC
>DASQMQ010000643.1:0-5654 GCA_035645455.1 Pseudonocardia sp. | reverse complement strand
CGCTCCCGGCGGACCGGCCGGTCCCCCGGGTCGGGGACGTCCTCAGTCCGGTCGGCGGGCTCGCCGCCGGGCGGGGTGGCGCGGTCGCGGATCGAGGGCCGGGCCAGCCGGCCGGGCAGTGAACCGGGGACCGGCCCGGCCACCGGACCGGGGGACGCGGCCGGCGGTCCGGTCGGGGTGAGCCCGTCGCGGGCCGGCGCCGGGTGCGGGGTGGTGAACGCCGAGAACGGGGTGCCCGCACCGGCTCCGTTCGGTTCCCTGAGCTGCGGCTCCAGGTGGGCCTGCTGGCGCCGGCGGGGCAGTGGCAGCTGCTCGCGAGCCGGCGGCAGCGGATCCTCGACGGAGCCGGGCCGGGGGTCGACGGGCTCGGGCCCACGGATCACAAGGCGCTCCTCGCTGCCGGACACGTCTCGGGAACGGAGGTGCGGATCATTGTGTCCCGGATCGCACCGGTGCGCAGCGGAGGAGTGGTGGAGGGCCTGTCCGGTCCGCTGTCCCGCGCTGCGAGGACCCCGTCCATCGGCTCTCCGATCGTGGCAGCGGTACCGCCGCAGCCCCCGCTACGCCGCCGAACCCGCGAGCACACCGTAGCCGATCTTGAGGACGCCGGTCGCCGGACCGGCGGCCGGATGCGTCGAGCGAGCGGATGCGGTCGATGGTCGGTCGAGCGCCGGGCGGAGCGGTAGCGATCAGTAGGGTGGACGGCATGACGTCCGCGACGCGACCCGTGCTCGTGCTGGTCGGCGCCCCCGGCGCGGGCAAGACCACGGTGGGTCGGCTGCTCGCCCGGCGGCTCGGCGTGGGCTTCACCGACATCGACGCGGTCATCGTCGAGCGGGCCGGCAAGCCGATCGCGGACATCTTCCTCGACGAGGGCGAGGAGGCGTTCCGCGCCCTGGAACGGGTCGTGGTGGCCGAGGCCCTGTCCGCGGTGGACGGGGTGCTCGCGCTCGGCGGCGGGTCCGTGCTGGCAGCCGAGACCCGCCAGCTGCTGCGCGACCACCGCGTCGTGCACCTCACGGTGGGACTGGCCGACGGGTTGCGCCGGACCGGGATGTCCACCGCGCGGCCGCTGCTGGCCGGGGTCAACCCGCGGGCCACGTTCCGCGCGCTGCTGGAGGCCAGGGCGCCGCTGTACCGGGAGGTGGCCACGGTCGAGGTCGCCACCGACAAGCGCTCGACGAACCAGGTCGCCCGCGCGGTGCTGGAGGCGCTCGGCGAGACCCCGGTGACCGCCGAGCCGGTCGAGGACGCGGCCGAGGACGCGGCCGACGGCGCGGTCGAGGACCAGACCCCGGACTCCGCCACCCACTCCGCCACCCACTCCGCCGGTTCCCACTCCGTCGCCGGGCAGGGCACTGCGTCCGCCGGCGCGGTGGACCTCCCCGCGCCGACCCTCCTGCCCGACCCCGCCTCCCGGAGCTGACCGGAGTCCCCGGGCCCCGCCGTGACAGGGTGTGCGCCGTGACCGATCCCGTGACCGGCCCCGATCACACCGGTGGCCCCGCGCCCGGCAGCCCCGCCACCGGCACCGCGCCCGGTGGTGCGCTGGGCACCGTGACGATCGAGGTCGCCGCCGAGCGCCCCTACCCGGTGCTGGTCGGCCGCGGTGTCCGTGCCGAGCTCGCCGCGACCGTCGCCGGGCTCGGCGCCCGCACCGCGGTCCTGGTGCACCAGCCGCAGCTGGCCGGGGTCGCCGAGGCGGCCCGGACCGAGCTGGCCGGGGCGGGGGTCGACGCGCACCGGGTGGAGGTGCCCGACGCGGAGGACGGCAAGGCGCTGGCGGTGGCCGGGTTCTGCTGGGAGGTGTGCGGGCGGATCGGGTTGACCCGCCAGGACGTCGTGGTCTCCCTCGGTGGTGGCGCGGCGACCGACCTGGCCGGGTTCGTGGCCGCGACCTGGATGCGCGGGGTGCGCGTGGTGCACGTGCCCACCACGCTGCTGGCCATGGTGGACGCCGCGGTCGGCGGCAAGACCGGGATCAACACCGCGGCCGGGAAGAACCTGGTCGGGGCGTTCCACGAGCCGTCCGCGGTGCTGGTCGACCTGGCCGTGCTGGACACGCTGCCGGCCGCGGAACTGGTCGCGGGCAGCGCGGAGATCGTCAAGGCCGGGTTCGTGGCCGACCCGGTGATCCTGGACCTGATCGAGGCCGACCCGGCTGTGGCGCTGGACCCGGCGGCCCCGGTGCTGGCCGAGCTGGTCCGGCGGGCGATCCGGGTCAAGGCCGACGTGGTCGCGGCCGACCTGCGCGAGTCGCACCTGCGGGAGGTGCTGAACTACGGCCACACCCTGGGCCACGCCATCGAGCGCCGCGAGGAGTACCGGTGGCGCCACGGCTGCGCGGTCAGCGTGGGGCTGGTCTTCGCGGCCGAGCTGGCCCGGCTGGCCGGCCGCCTCGACGATGCCACCGCGCACCGGCACCGCAGCATCCTCACCTCGCTCGGGCTGCCGGTGGGCTACGCCGCGGACGCGCTCCCCGAACTGGTGGAGAGCATGCGCGGGGACAAGAAGGTCCGGGCCGGGACGCTGCGGTTCGTGGTGCTCGACGGGCTGGCCCGGCCGGGACGGCTCGAAGGACCCCCGCCCGACCTGCTGGAACGGGCCTACGCGGCGGTGGCGGAGGTGGCGGCATGACCGACGGGACGAGCCCGGTGCTGGTGCTCAACGGCCCCAACCTGGGCCGGCTGGGCCGCCGGGAGCCGGCCGTCTACGGCGCGACCACCTACGCCGACCTGGTGGCGCTGTGCGAGGGCACCGGCCGCGAACTCGGCCTGGCGGTGCGGGTGCGCCAGACCGAGCACGAGGGCGAGCTGCTGGGGTGGGTGCACGAGGCGGCCGACACGGCCACCCCGGTGGTGCTCAACGCCGGGGCCTGGACCCACACCTCGCTCGCCCTGCGCGACGCCTGCTCCCAGCTGGTCGCGCCGCTGGTCGAGGTGCACATCAGCAACGTGCACGCCCGCGAGGAGTTCCGCCACCACTCCCACATCTCCGCGGTGGCCAGCGGGGTGATCGTCGGGCTCGGTGTGGCGGGCTACGCCCTGGCGCTGCGCTGGATCGCCGACCAGCCGGCCACGGGGTAGTACCGGAGCCCGGGGACTCGGTACTCGGGCCGGCGGGTACTCCTCGCGCACGACGAGCTGCTCCCGCACGACGGGGCCGGACACACCGCGTCGTCACGTCACGTCACGGTCGGGCCGGTTCGGGCGCGGTCCGGCGGCCGAGCAGCCCGTACCGTGGGCGCATGTCCGACTCCCGCCGCGGGGCGCTGCGCCCGCTGCTGGCCGCGGTCGGGGTCGACGCCCTGCTGGTGACCGACCTGACGAACGTCCGCTACCTGACCGGTTTCACCGGCTCGAACGCCGCGCTGCTGGTGCACGCCGACGGCGACGACCGGAGCCGGTTCTGCACCGACGGCCGCTACCGCGAGCAGTCCGCGGCCGAGGTGCCCGACCTGGCGCGGGTGGAGGACCGGGCGTGCGCGTTGCGGCTGGCCGCGGCGGCCGGCGAGCTGGGGGTCGCGCGGTTGGGCTTCGAGTCCGACGCCGTCACCGTCGACGCGCACGCCGCGCTGGTCGGCGCGGCCGGCCCGGTGCGCCTGGACCGCGCCCCCGGCCTGGTCCAGCAGCTGCGCGCGGTCAAGGACGAGACCGAGGTGGCCGCGCTGCGGGCGGCCTGCGCGGTGGCCGACCGGGCCCTGGGCGAGCTGCTGGCGGCCGGGGGCCTGGCGCCGGGGCGGACCGAGGCCGAGGTCGCGCTGGACCTGGAGGACCGGATGCGCCGGCTGGGGGCGGCCGGCCCGTCGTTCCCGTCGATCGTGGCGACCGGCCCGCACTCCGCGGTCCCGCACCACCGGCCGACCGGGGCCCGGCTGCGCCGCGGCGACCTGCTCAAGCTCGACTTCGGGGCGCTGGTCGACGGCTACCACTCGGACATGACCCGCACCGTGGTGCTCGGGCCGCCCGCGCCGTGGCAGCGCGAGCTGTACGACCTGGTCGCCGCGGCGCAGGCGGCGGGCACCGCGGCGCTGGCCCCCGGCGTCGCGGTGGCCGCGGTGGACGCGGCCGCCCGCACGGTCGTCCGCGACGCCGGCCGCGGCGAGCAGTTCCTGCACGGCCTGGGCCACGGCGTCGGGCTGCAGATCCACGAGGCCCCGGCGCTGACCGCGACCGGCGCCGGGGCGCTGACCGCGGGGATGGCGGTGACCGTCGAGCCGGGGGTCTACCTGGCCGGCCGGGGTGGGGTGCGGATCGAGGACACCCTGGTCGTCCGGGACGGGTCCGCCGAGCTGCTCACCCTGACCACCAAGGAGCTGGTCGAGGTCTGAGGCCCCCGAGATCCGGGCCGCCGAGGTCCGGGCCGCCGAGGTCCGGGCCAGCCAGGTCCGGGCGCGGCGCGGTCTGGGCACGGCGGGTCCGGGCACGGCGCCGGCGATCGACCGGGCGCGGACGCCGTTCCCACCCGGCGGGTACCCTGGCCGCGGACGAGGGCGCCGGTGCGGCGCCGCTCCCGAGACACCCCCGGGCGCGGGACGGCGGTGCCGGTTCCCCCCGGTACCCGCCCGGCGTCCACCGCGGTCGGCCGCCGGCCGGCACCGCGCCCCGTACAGACGCAGGAGATCCCCGCACGTGGCCACCACGAACGACCTGAAGAACGGCTTGGTGCTGAACCTGGACGGCCAGTTGTGGTCGGTCACCGCCTTCCAGCACGTCAAGCCGGGCAAGGGGGGCGCCTTCGTGCGCACCACCCTGAAGAACGTGATGACCGGCAAGGTGGTCGACAAGACCTTCAACGCCGGCACCAAGGTCGACACCGCCACCGTCGACCGCCGCGACATGACCTTCCTCTACCGCGACGGCACCGACTTCGTCTTCATGGACGGCGACACCTACGACCAGATCCCGATCCCGGAGGCGACCGTGGGCGGGGCGGCGGACTACCTGCTGGAGAACCAGGTCGCCATGGTCTCGCTGCACGAGGGCGTGCCGCTCTACATCGAGCTGCCGGCCTCGGTGGAGCTGGTGGTCTCGCACACCGACCCCGGGCTGCAGGGCGACCGCTCCACCGGCGGCACCAAGCCGGCAACCCTGGAGACCGGCGCCGAGGTGCAGGTGCCGCTGTTCCTCAGCACCGGCGAGAAGATCAAGGTCGACACCCGGGACGGGCGCTACCTCGGTCGCGTCTCCAGCTGATGCTGCGGGCGCGCACCAAGGCCCGCAAGCGGGCCCTGGACATCCTGTTCGAGTCCGAGGCCCGCGGGGACGACCCGCTCGCGGTGCTCGCCCAGCGGCGGGCCACCGACGACGCGCCACCGGTCTCGGACTACGCCGCGATGCTGGTGCGCGGCGTGGTCGAGCACCGGCCGCGGATCGACCAGCTGCTCGCCGAGCACGCCGAGGGCTGGACCGTGGCCCGGATGCCCGCGGTCGACCGCACGCTGCTGCGGCTCGGGATCTTCGAGCTGCTGTGGGTCGACGAGATCGACGACCCGGTGGCCATCACCGAGGCCGTGGAGCTGGCCCGCACGCTGTCCACCGACGACAGCCCGCGGTTCCTCAACGGGGTGCTGGGCCGCATCTCCGACATCGCCCCCCAGCTGCGCGCCACCCGCTGACCGGACGAGCAAGCACTGCGCGCGACCCGGGTCGCAT
>DASQMQ010000642.1:0-2053 GCA_035645455.1 Pseudonocardia sp. | reverse complement strand
CCTCGCGGTCCCCGACGCCGAGCTCCCGCAGGTCTGGCTGCCCGGGTCGAGCCACCTGCTCGCCCGCGCCCGCGACCTCGGCGCGACCGGCGTGCCCGCCGCCGGCCGTCCGATCGCCGGCTCGCCGGTGGTCCTGGCGCTGACCCAGGAGGCGGCCGAGCGGTTCGGCGCCGGCGACGCCCGCCCCCGCTGGCCCGACGTCCTGGCGGAGGACGGGGTGACCGTCGGCATCCCCGACCCCACCCGCGACGTGGTCGGGCTGGCCGCGCTGCTGGAGGCCCGCGGCATCAGCCGGTCGGCGCCCGACCCGCAGCTCGCGCTCACCGCCACCCTCCGCACCCTCGCCGGGCGCACCGTCGTCGGGACCGCGGACCTCTACGACCAACTGCCCGGCCGGGACGTCGACGACCCGGTCACCGCGTTCCCGACCGCGGAGCAGGCGCTCCTGCAGTGGAACGCCGCGCACCCCGACCAGCCGCTCACCGCGTCCTACCCGGCGGTCGCGCCGGTCGCGCTGGACTACCCGTTCACCGTCCTGGACACGGCCACGCCCGAGCAGCGCACCGCGGCGGACGCGCTGGTCGCGGCGCTGCTGGACCCGGCAGGGCAGGCGGTGCTGGCCGAGGCCGGGTTCCGCACCCCCGACGGGCGGATGCTGCACGACCACGCCGCCGACGGCCACACGGTGGACATCGCCCCCACCCCGGTGCCGCTCACCGGCTCGTCCGCGGTGCCCGAGGTGCTGGAGCGCTGGGCCGCGGTGACCCGCAGCGCCCGCGCCCGGGTGCTCATCGACGTCTCCGGCTCGATGGACGCCGACGTGCCCGGCCTGGGCGGCACCCGGCTGGAGGCCACCCTGCAGGCCGCCGAGCGCGGCCTGCGGCTGTTCCGGCCCACCACCCGGCTGGGCTACTGGGCGTTCTCCACCAACCTCGACGGCGAGCGCGACCACCGGGAGGTGTGGCCGATCTCGCCGGTCTCCGAGCTGCTCGACGAGCCCGCGCTGTCGGCGCTGCGCGGCATCGAGGTCGACCAGCAGGGGCGCACCGGCCTGTACGACACCGTGCTGGCCGCCGTGGCGGAGGGGCGGCGCAACTGGGAGTCCGGCCGGCTGAACCTGGTCATCGTGATGACCGACGGCAACAACGACGACCGCTCCAGCATCAGCCGCCAGGAGCTGCTGCAGGAGTTGCGGTCCGGCGACCCGCGCCGCCCGGTCGTGGTCATCGGCGTGGCGATCGGGCCGGACGTCGACCCCGGCGAGCTGGCCGAGATCGCCGAGGCGACCGGGGGCCGGTCGTTCGTGGCGCCGGACCCGGGCCGGATCTCCGACGTGTTCATCGGCGCGCTGGCCACCCTGCAGGGCGACTGACCACGCGCCGTCGGTGGCCCTGGTTATCCTCGCGGCCGTGCGAGGGTTCGATGGCCGACGCTGACGACGTCCGGCGCCTGGCGCTCTCCCTGGACGGCGTGGAGGAGATCGACTGCGACGGGTTCGACTTCCGGGTCGGCGGCAAGGGGTTCGTCTGGTCCTACCCGGAGCGGGCCCCCGGGAAGCGCCGGGTGCTGCGCACCGACATCGCCGTGCTGCACGTCGGCGACGAGGCCGAGAAGCAGGCCCTGCTGCTCGGCGAGCCCGACCTGTTCTTCACCACGTCGTCCTACGACGGGTTCCCGCTGGTGATGGTCCGGCTCGACCGGCTCGACCGGGACCGGCTCGCCGAACTGGTCACCGACGCCTGGCGGATGCGGGTCGAGCCGGGCTGACCGCCCCCGGCCGGTCACCCGGGACCGCCACCCGGGCGACGTATGCTTCGACCATCGCATCATTCGATCGGTGACGCGAAGGGAGCAGGTCGATGGAGCGGACCGAGGGCGTCGTGGGCGCCCGGCAGCTCGCCGAGGTGCTGCTCGGCTGCCGGGTCCGCCGGGTGCACGTCGACGACCTGCGGCCGCTCGAGGCCCACCTCGAGAACGAGCCGGCACCGACGGGCTGAGCCGTGGACCGCGACCCGCACAGCGGCCCCGTGCCCGAGCAGGCCTGGCACGCGGA
>DASQMQ010000641.1:0-3845 GCA_035645455.1 Pseudonocardia sp. | reverse complement strand
CGCCCCGTCCAGGACGAGTTCGTGCGGATCGTGCAGGCCGCCGGCGTGGCCTGCACTGTCCGCGACACCCGCGGCCGGGAGATCGCCGCGGCCTGCGGCCAGCTGGCCGCGCAGGGGTAGGACCGGCCTCACGCGGGGACGGGTCGGCGGCGCTCCCACTCCCGCGGCGCGGCGGGCCCGGCCCACTCCCGGCCGAACACCCGCCGGCGCAGGGCCGGTACCGAGGCGCACAACCCGAAGAAGACCCGGGCGGTGATGGCGGCCAGCGGTCCGTCGGAGCCCCCGGAGAGGGTCTGCTCCTTCTGCGCCATCGCGTACCGGACGGCCGCCGGTCCGTACTCCCGCATCTCGGCCTCGTACTCCGCGACGGCGTCGACCAGCTCGCGCTCGCCGCGGGCGACCGCCGGGAGCAGGCGGCCGAGCAGGTGCGCGTCGCGCAGGGCGGTGTTGCCGCCCAGGCCACCGATCGGGGGCATGACGTGGATGGCGTCGCCGAGCACGGTCACCGGGCCGGCGGGCCACGCCGACAGCGGTCCGGTGGCCCGGAAGGCCACGGCGGTGCGGCTGTCCGGGTCGGAGGCGGCGAGCGCGCGCCGCAGCCGCGGGTCCCAGCCCGAGACCAGCACGTCCACCGCCACCCGCAGCGCATCGCTGTCCAGCTCGGTGACGTCCGGGGGCAGCACGTCGGGCCGGGCCACCAGCGCGCAGAGCAGGTAGGGGCGCGCGTCGGCCGGCGCCGGCTCGAACACCGAGGTGAACAGGAAGTACGGGGTGCTGGTGAGCACCGCGTTCATGCCCGTGCACAGCCGCGCCGGCAGCGCCGCCCGGGTCTCGTCGGTCAGCCAGATCTTGTGCGCCACGCCGACCGCACCGGCGTCGAGCGTCTGCACCTCGGGCAGCAACTGCCGGCGCACCCGGGAGGCGGCGCCGTCCGCGCCGACGAGCAGGTCCGCGACCGCGGACCGACCGTCGGCGAACTCGGCGCGCACCCGGCCGTCGGGCAGCACCTGGTACCCGACGAACTCGGCGCCGTAGTGGATGACGTCGTCGAGGCCGTCGCAGAGCAGGCGGCGCAGCGTGGCCCGGTCGGCGGCGTAGTGGTCCTCGGTCGGGTCGGCGGCGGCACCCGGGTACATGATCGACTCCTCGACGACCAGCAGTTGCCGGAGCTGCTCGGTCAGGAAGCCGAAGTCGCCGCCCGGTCCGGCGGTCGCCCGGAACTCCTGCCACACCGGCTCCGGCAGGCAGGCGTGCAGCGCCCGGGCGCCGGTCGGGTTGACGTGGATCCGGTAGCCCTCCCACCGGCTGCCGCGGGCCGCGTCGCGCTCGTACACCGCGACCTCGACACCGTCGCGGCGCAGCGCCTGGGCCAGGCAGAGCCCGCCGATGCCGCCCCCGACCACGACCACCTTCATGTCCGTCCCCCTCCACCCGTGATCATCAGGTCGGCCAGCTGCGCGAACACCGGCCCGGCCGTCCCCGGCGCCAGTCGCACGCCCTTCACCGCCGCGATCACCAGCTCGGTGGCGACCGCCGGATCGACCGGGACGGCCCACGAGCCCCGGTCGTTGCCCCGGGTGAACAGCCCGGTCAGCACCTCGCGCCAGCCGGCCTGGTAGCGGTCCATCGCCTCGGCCACCGCGGGATCGCGGCGCGCCCGCAGGTCGAGCTCGACGGTGACCGCGAACAGGTCGGGCCGGTCGTCGAGCATCGCCCGCAGTCCGGCCAGGTGCGCCCGCAGCGCGGCCACTGGGTCGTCCGGGCCGGTCCCGAGCACCCAGAACTGGCGGGTGGCGTACTCGGCGACCGCGTCGACCAGGTGCTGCTTGGTGGCGAAGTGGTGGTGCAGCGTCGAGTGGTCGATGCCGACGTCCTCGGCGACCTGCCGCAGCCGCAGACCCTCGAACCCGGCCTCGGCCACCCGCCCGAAGGCCGCCAGGACCAGTTGCTCCCGGCGCTGCGCCACCTCTCCACCAACCACTTGGTTGAGCGTAGGCCGCGGCGACGATCGGGGCAACCCGGGACGATGGACCGGTGGACGAGTCGGTGATGAGCGTGGTCGGCGCGCGGACGGGGCACTTCCAGCTGGAGTCGGGGCACCACGGCGAGCTCTGGTTGGACCTGGACGGCATGTTCGCCTCCCCGATGGCGCTCACCCTGCTGGTCGAGGAGCTGGCCGAGCGGGTCGAGCCCTACCGGGTGGACGTGGTGTGCGGGCCGCTGGTCGGCGGGGCGCTGCTCGCGCAGTCGGTGGCCGGGCTGCTCGGCACGGGGTTCGCCTACACCGAGCGCGTCTCCGCGGGCACCGGTGAGCTGTACTCGGCGCAGTACCGGATGCCGGGTTCGTTGGCGAAGCGGTTGGCCCGGCGCCGGGTCGCGGTCGTAGACGACGCGATCAACGCCGGCTCGGCGACCCGGGCGACCGTGCGGGAGGTCGAGGCGGCGGGCGGACAGGTCGCGGTGCTGGCCGCGATGCTCACCCTCGGCCCGATCCCCGCCCGCTATGCCGCGGAGGCCGGCCTACCGCTGGAGGCCGTCGCCACCTTCGACAACGCGATCTGGCCCCCGGCCGACTGCCCGCGCTGCGCTGCCGGAGAACCGCTGCTCACCGGTCGTGAGTGAGAATCATGCCCAGAGCCATGATTCTCGCTCACGACCCCTGGACGCCGAGGACGTCGGCCAGGTCGAAGGACACCGGGCGTTCGAGCTGCTCGTAGGTGCAGGATTCGGGGTCGCGGTCCGGGCGCCAGCGGACGAACTGGGCGGTGTGCCGGAAGCGGGTGCCCTCCATGTAGTCGTAGCGGACCTCGACCACCCGCTCCGGGCGCAGCGGCACGAACGACAGGTCCTTGCCGGCGTTCCACCGGCTGGTCTCGTTCTTGCGCGGGGTGCGCTCGCCCTGCTCGTGCGCGGCCCAGTTCCACGGGTGCCCGTCGAAGCCGGTGACCAGCGGCTGCATCTCGGTGAACAGCTCGCGGCGCCGGGCCAGCGGGAACGCCCCGATCACGCCGACCGAGGCCAGCACGCCGCGCTCGTCGAACAGGCCCAGCAGCAACGAGCCGATCGCGTCCGGGCCGGACTTGTGCACCCGGTAGCCGGCGACCACGCAGTCGCAGGTCCGCTCGTGCTTGATCTTCGCCATCACCCGCTTGTCGGGCTGGTAGGTCTGGTCCGGGGTCTTGGCGATCAGCCCGTCCAGCCCGGCGCCCTCGAACCGGTCGAACCACTGCCGGGCCCGATCGTGGTCGTCGGTCAGCGGGGTGATGTGCACCGGCGGCGCGGCCTTCGCCAGCGCCTCCTCCAGGCGCGCCCGGCGCTCGGCGAACGGGCGCTCGGTGAGGTCCTCGTCGCCGACGGCCAGCAGGTCGAAGGCGACGAAGCTGGCCGGGGTCTGCTCGGCCAGCAGGTTGACCCGGGACGCGGCCGGGTGGATGCGCTGCTGCAGGGCCTCGAAATCCAGGGTGTTGCGCCCGGTGTCGGCGACGATGATCTCGCCGTCGATCACCGCCCGGTCCGGGAAGTTGGCCTTCACCGCGGCCACGACCTCGGGGAAGTAGCGGGTCATCGGCCGCTCGTTGCGGCTGCCGATCTCCACCTCGTCGCCGTCCCGGAAGATGATCGAGCGGAAGCCGTCCCACTTGGGCTCGTAGAGCCGACCCTCGGGGATCGCGGCGACGGGCTTGGCCAACATCGGCTTCACCGGCGGCATCACGGGGAGGTCCACCCGGCCATCCTGCCCCTCGCGGACCGCTGACGAACCGCCGATACCCGATCGGAGCCGTGCCGATCGGCGGAGCCGATGGGTGGATCAGTCGCCCAGCCCGGCCACGAACCGGGTCAGCAGG
>DASQMQ010000640.1:0-10812 GCA_035645455.1 Pseudonocardia sp. | reverse complement strand
CGGCGCCCAGCACCTCCCGTCCACGTCAGGAGCGACGCATGTCCGCCACCGTCCACGAGCCCGTCGCGGTACCCACTCCTCGACGCGCCAGCGCGCCTCGGCCGGCGAGCCTGGGGGTGCTGAGCACCTACCCGCCCACGCAGTGCGGGCTGGCCACGTTCAGCGCCGCGCTCACCGACCAGCTCAACCGGCCGGCCGGCACCGCGGGCGTGGTGCGGATCGTCGACCGGCCGGAGCCGGTGCCCGCGGCCGAGGTCGCGGCGAACCTGGTCACCGGGTCGGCGAGCAGCACGGCCGCGGCGGTGCGTCGGCTCAACGGCTTCGACGCCGTCGTCGTGCAGCACGAGTACGGCATCTACGGCGGCCCGGACGGCTCGGACGTGATCGACATCGTGGCCGCGCTGACCGTGCCGACGATCATCGTCCTGCACACCGTGCTGCAGCAGCCCACGCCCCGGCAGCGCCGCATCCTGCGCTGGCTGGTGGAGTCCGCCGACGTGCTGGTCACCATGACCGAGACCGCGCGGCAGCGGCTGATCGACAGCTACCGCGCCGACCCGGACGCCGTCGTGGTGATCCCGCACGGCGCGATCGACCACGGCCCGGTCGACGCCGCCGCCGCCCGGGCCCGGCGGCTCGCGACGGGCCGCCCGCTGGTGCTCACCTGGGGTCTGCTCGGACCGGGCAAGGGCATCGAGTGGGCGATCGACGCCCTGCCGGGCCTGCGCGACCTGCGCCCGCAGTACCTGGTGATCGGCAAGACGCACCCGAAGGTGGCCCAGCGCGACGGCGAGCAGTACCGCGCCGCGCTGACCAGCCGGGCCACCACGCTCGGCGTCGCCGACATGGTCGACCTCGACGACCGCTACCTGGGGGTGGGCGAGCTCGCCGAACTCGTGCAGCGCGCCGACGTCGTCCTGCTGCCCTACGACTCGCGCGAGCAGGTGACCTCCGGGGTGCTCATCGAGGCGGTGGCGGCCGGGCGGCCGGTCGTGTCGACGGCGTTCCCGCACGCCGTCGAGCTGCTGGGCGACGGCACCGGGCTGGTCGTCCCGCAGCACGACCCGGACGCGCTGGAGGCGGCCTTGCGCCGGGTGCTCGGTGAGCCGGGGCTGGCCGACCGGCTGGCCGGCCGCGCCGCCCGGAAGGCGCCGGATCTGCTGTGGGGCGCCGTTGCGGCGCGCTACCGGCAGATCGCCGGGACGCTGGTGGCCGCGTCCCTGGTCACCGCCTCATGACCGGACCGGGACACTTCCCGGCCCCGTCCTTCGAGCACCTGCGCCGGCTGACCGACGCGGGCGGGATGTACGAGCACGCGGACCGGACCGAGCCGCGCCCGGAGCACGGCTACTGCGTCGACGACGTGGCCCGCGGCCTGGTGGTCGCCTGCCGCGAGGGCCCGGCCCAGGACGACCTGCGGGCGCAGTACCTGGCGTTCGTGCTCGCCGCACAGGACGCCGACGGCCGCTTCCGCAACCGCCGCGGGACCGACCTGCGCTGGCAGGACCCGCCCTCGGTGGAGGACTGCTGGGGCCGGGCGCTGTGGGGGCTGGGCGCGGCCGCCGACGACCCGCGCGCGTTCGCGGCGTTCGAGCGGGGCGCGCGATGGCGCTCGCCGTCGCCGCGGGCCATGGCCTTCGCCGCGCTGGGTGCGGCGGACGTGCTCACCGTGCGGCCCGGTCACCGCGGCGCGCTGGAGCTGCTCGCCGCCACCGCCGAGGTGATCGGGCGGCCCGCACCGGGGTCGTGGCCGTGGCCCGAACCGCGGCTGGCCTACGCGAACGCGGTGCTCCCCGACGCGCTGCTGGCCGCCGGTGTCGCGCTGGGCTCGTCGTCGCTCGTGGCCGACGGGCTGCAGCTGCTGGCCTGGCTGCTCGACGGGCAGGTCCACCACGGTCGGATGTCGGTCGTCCCGGTGGGCGGCCGGGGGCCCGGCGAGCGCGGGCCGGGCTTCGACCAGCAGCCGATCGAGGCGGCCACGTTCGCCGACGCCTGCGCCCGGGCGTACGCGCTCACCGGGCAGCTCCGCTGGCGGACCGGGATCGACCAGGCCGCGGCCTGGTTCCTGGGCGCCAACGACACCGGCACCAGCCTGCGCGATCCGGTCAGCGGCGGCTGCTGCGACGGCCTGCAGCCAGTTGGTCGTAACGAGAACCAGGGCGCGGAGTCTACGCTGGCTCTCGTGTCGACCCTGCAGCGAGCTCGGGAGTGGCGCGCCGGGTCGGTGAACCGGGGCGCGTGGGCGGCCTGGGACGCCGGGTGAGTTTGCCGACGCCCCCGGCCGACGGCCTGATCACCCGCCTCGACACCGCCCTGACCCCCGACCCGGCCCGGGTGCTGGCCCGGCTGTTCGTCCCCGGCCACGAGATCGTCGCCACCACCGACTCGCGGGCCACCGGCGTGCTGGCCCGGGTACTGGCCATCCCCGAGGACGACGTCGGCCCGATGCTGCGCGACGTCCTGGCCCGCTTCGTCGACCGCCACCGCGACCTGGCCGGCGTCCTCGCCGCGAACTACGCCCGGATCGCCCACCGCATCCCCGACGGCGCGGCGCTCACCGAGCAGCGCCGCACCCTGATCGGGGCGTGGTTCACCCACGAGTACGCCATCGAGGCCGCGGCGCTGTTCAACCCCTCGGTCGTGCCGCACCCGGACCAGTCCGGCCTGCCGACCGGCCACCTCCGGTTCGTGCTCAGCCTGCGCGCGGTCGGCGAGGGGCACCTGTCGTCGATCGAGTTCCGGACCGGCGTGCTCGGCGAGGGGCACGACCTCCGGCTCGACGACCCCGGCACGCACGTCGAGACCGGGCGGCCCTGGCCCACCCGCCACGACCGCAACGTGTTCGCCGCGCTGCTGGCCGCGGACGGCTCCGCCGAGGAGAGCGCGCAGTTCCTGGTCGACCAGCTGCCCGAGCGGTTCGCCGACACCGACCTGGAGCTCGCGATCGCCGGGCTGGCCTCGCAACGGCTCACCCGCTACGGCGGCACCCACATCCAGGAACTGGCCCGGCGCATCGCCCGCAGCAGCTACCAGGTGGAGTTCCCGGCCGCGTCGGCGCTGGCCGAGCGGGTGCTGTGGCCGCACAGCCCGACCGAGTCGGCCGGCATGGAGGACGCCCGCTTCGTCCGGACCACGGCCGACGACGGCAGCCCGACCTACCGGGCGACCTACACCGCCTTCGACGGCACCCGGATCGCCCCGCAGCTGATCGAGACCCCGGACTTCCGCCGGTTCCGGTTCTCCCCGCTGGCCGGGCCGGCCGCCCAGAACAAGGGGATGGCCTTCTTCCCCCGCCTGGTCGGCGGCCGGCACGTCGCACTGTCGCGCTGGGACCGGGAGAACAACTCGATCGCCTTCTCCGCCGACGGCCGCTGGTGGGGCGAACCGCACACCCTGCACGTCCCGAGCCGGCCCTGGGAACTCATCCAGACCGGCAACTGCGGTTCGCCGGTGGAGACCGACGCCGGCTGGCTCGTGCTCACCCACGGCGTCGGGCCGATGCGCGAGTACGCGATCGGCGCCCTGCTGCTCGACCTGGACGACCCGACCCGCGTGCTCGGTGCGCTGCGCGAGCCGCTGCTGAGCCCGGCGGCCGACGAGCGCGACGGGTACGTGCCCAACGTCCTGTACTCCTGCGGCGCCCTGCGGCACGGCGACCGGCTGCTGCTGCCCTACGGGGCCAGCGACGTCGCCGTGCGCTTCGCCGTCGTCGACCTACCGGCGCTGCTCGCCCGGCTGATCGCCGACGGCCCGCCGCCCGCGATCCGGGAGAACAGCGCGGCGTAGTCGGCCACCATGCGCTCGGCGGTGAACCGCGCCTCGACGTCGTCCCGGCAGTCCCGGCGCGACAGCGCGCCGACCCGGCCCACGGCCTCGACGGCCCCGTCGACGTCGTCGACCAGGAACCCGGTGCGGCCGGACCGGATGATCTCGGGCATCGACCCCAGCGGCCGGGCGATCACCGGGGTGCCGGTGGCCAGCGCCTCGACCACGGACAGCCCGAACGGCTCGGCGAAGTCGATCAGGTGCAGCAGGGCCAGTGCGCCGCCCAGCAGCTCGTCGCGCTCGACCGGTCCGACCGGTCCCGCGTAGCGGACGCCGGGCCCGCCCAGGTGCGGCTGCACCCGGTCGCGGAAGTACTCCTCGTCCTGCACGATCCCGGCGATGACCAGCGGCAGCCCGGCCCGGCGGGCGACCTCGACGGCGACGTGGGTGCCCTTGTCCGGGTGGATCCTGCCGAGGAAGAGCAGGTAGCCGCCGGGGTCGGCGCGGAAGGTGAACCGGTCGACGTCGATGCCGTGGTGGATGGTGGTCTCGTAGCCCAGGTCCGGGTGCCGGTCGGCGTCGCTGATCGCCACGTACCGGGCGATGTCGTCGTAGGCGCGGTAGACCGGCAGGATCGCCTCGGAGGAGAACCCGTGCACGGTGGTGACCACCGGCGTCGCGACCAGCCGGCTGTAGGTCAGCGGCAGGAAGTCGAACTGGTTGGACAGCACGTCGAACTCGCCGGCCCGCTCGAACGCGGCCGCGATGTGCAGCCCGCCGTGGACCTTCGCGTCGACCCCGGGGTCCTCCTCGTAGCCGGCCGGGGCGCCGGCGTGCAGCCGCCCGGAGGTCAGCGAGTCGGCGGTGGCGAACAGCGTGACGTCGTGGCCGAGCGCGACCAGCCCCTCGGCGAGCGTCGACGCCACCTGCTCCCACGGCCCGTAGCCGCGCGGCGGGGTGCGGTGGGCGATCGAGGCGATCACCCCGATCCGCAGCCGGGACCCGGTCAGCGGACGCGCCCGACAGCGGTGGTCATGGCGGTGGTCATGGTGGTGGTCGTGGCGGTGGTCATGGCCGCTCCCCTTCGTCCGGGGCGCTGGCAGTCCCGATACCGGGGACGCTACACCGGGCTGACGAGCCCACGATCAGGCGATGGACCGGGCGATGCCGTCCAGGATGTCGTGCTCGCTGACCACCACTTCGTCCACACCGGCCCGCCGCGCGAGCTCGGCGGCCAGCACGTCGACGACCAGCGCGCCGCCGCCGATCACGTCGATCCGGCCGGGGTGGACGGCGCGGTGCGCGGTGCGCTCGGCGCGGCTCATCCCGAGCAGCTCGCCGGAAACCCGGCGCAGGTCGGGGCCGGTCAGCCGGGACAGGTGCACCGCAGCCGGGTCGTACTCGCGCAGCCGCAGGGCGACGGCCGACAGCGTGGTGATGGTGCCGGCCACGCCGACCCAGGTCCGCACGCCCGCCACCGGGACCGCGGCGAACGCCGTCGCCAGGATGCCGGCGGCCAGCTCGCGGGCCTGCTCGACCTCGTCGGGGGTGGGCGGGTCGCCGGGCAGGCAGCGCTCGGTGATCCGGACGCTGCCGATGTCGGCGGAGAAGGCGTGGTCGACCACCGCGCGGCCGTCGGTCAGGGTGCCGACCACCAGTTCGGTCGAGCCGCCACCGACGTCGGTGACCAGGAAGGGGCCGTCCGCGGGGTCCAGGTCGCCCACCGCGCCCACGAACGACAGCGCGGCCTCCTCCGCGCCGCTGATCACCTCGGCGTCCACCCCGAGGACATCGCGGACCATGGCGAAGAACTCCGCGCGGTTGCCGGCGTCGCGGGCCGCGCTGGTCGCCGTCATCCGCACCCGCTCGACGCCCTTGCCACGCAGCACCGCGGCGTAGCCGACCAGCGCGGCCCGGGTGCGCTCGAGGGCCTCCGGGGCGAACTCGCCGGTGGCGTCCACCCCCTGGCCCAGCCGCACGATCCGCATCTCCCGGTGCACGTCGCGCAGGTCGGCGCCGGCACCGGCGCCGGTGACGTCGGCGACCAGCAGCCGGATCGAGTTCGTCCCGCAGTCGATCGCGCCGACCCGCGCCATGCGCACCCCGTTCCCCGGCGGAAGCTGAGCGATCACCGTACCGATCCGCCCCGCACGGCGCGGAGCAGCGCGAACGGTTGCCCACGTGGATACCCTCCACGGGTGGCCGATGGACGAGGGCAGGGCATCGCACGGGAGGGGGCGTCGCGCGCCGACCCGGCGGGCGGCGCCGCGGTCCCGACGGCCCGCCGCCCCGAGGGCGGCGGGAGCGTCACGGCGATGCCCGACCGCCGGTCCCGCCGCGGCTCCGGCCGACCGCCCCGGCCCGAGCCGCCCCGGGCCCCCGCGCAGGACTTCCCGCCCTCCGACGACCCGCCGCTGCGCGAGGGCGACCTGCGCACGCACCGGGTGCAGAACCAGCCCCCGCCGCTGGCCGGCTACGACCCGCTGGCCTGCGACCCGGCGCTGACCGACGCGATCGCCCGGGAGGGCGCCGCGCAGGCGCTGCCGTTCCTGGCCCGGCTGGGCGAGCTGGTCGCCTCGGCCGAGGCCCGCGAGCACGCGACGCTGGCCAACACCAACCCCCCGGTGCTGCACACCCACGACCGCTACGGCCACCGCGTCGACGAGGTCGAGTTCCACCCGTCCTGGCACTGGCTGATGCGCAACGCCGTCGGCTGGGGGCTGCACGGCAAGCCGTGGGAGGCCGAGCCGGGCACCGGTGCGCACGTCGCCCGGGCAGCCGGGTTCTACCTGGCCGGCCAGCTGGAACCCGGGCACGGCTGCCCGATCTCGATGACCTACGCGGCGGTGCCCGCGCTGCGCCACGACCCGGAGATCGCCGCGGCCTACGAGCCGGGCCTGATGTCCACCACCTACGAGTTCGGGCTGACCGAGCCGACGGCGAAGTCCGGGCTGCTGGCCGGCATGTCGATGACCGAGAAGCAGGGCGGCTCGGACGTCCGGGCCATCACCACCACGGCCACCGCCACCGCCGACGGCAGCTACCGGATCGTCGGGCACAAGTGGTTCACCTCGGCGCCGATGAACGACCTGTTCCTCACCCTGGCCCGGGCCCCCGGCGGGGTGACCTGCTTCGTGCTGCCCCGGGTGCTGCCCGACGGCAGCCGCAACGGCATCCGGCTGCAGCGGCTCAAGGACAAGCTGGGCAACCGGTCCAACGCCTCGGCCGAGGTCGAGTACGCCGGGGCGCTCGGCTGGCGGCTCGGCGACGAGGGCCGCGGCGTGCGCACGATCATCGACATGGTCTCGATGACCCGGCTGGACTGCGTGCTCGGCTCGGCCGCGCTGACCCGGGCCGCGCTCACCGAGGCCGCCCACCACGTCCACCACCGGCACGCGTTCGGCGCGGCGCTGCGCGACCAGCCGCTGATGCGCACGGTGATCGCCGACCTGGCGCTGGAGTCGGAGGCGGCGACGGCGCTCGGCGTGCGGCTGGCCGGCGCCGTCGACCGCGGCGAGCACGCCCTGCTGCGGTTGGCCCTCCCGGCGGCGAAGTACCTGGTCTGCAAGCGCACCCCGACGGTGGTCGCCGAGGCGCTGGAGTGCCTGGGCGGCAACGGCTTCGTCGAGGAGTCGGGGCTGCCCCGGCTCTACCGGGAGGCGCCGCTGAACTCGGTGTGGGAGGGCTCGGGCAACGTCACCGCGCTGGACGTGCTGCGCGCGGTGACCCGCGAGCCGGATTCGATCGAGGCGGTGCTCGCCGAGGTCGACGCGGCGGCCGGCGTCGACACCTGGTTCGACCGCGGGGTCCGCGAGCTGCGCACCGAACTGCGCGGCCGCGAGGAGCGCCGGGCCCGCCGGCTGGCCGAGATGCTGGCCCTGTGCCTGCAGGGCAGCCTGCTGCTGCGCTACGCCCCGGACGAGGTCAGCTCGGGGTTCGTGGCCTCCCGGTTCCTGCCCGACGGCCCCTGGCGCACGGCCGGCACGCTGCCGGCCGAGGCGCACACCGAGGCCCTCGTCGAGCGGATCACGCCCCGCTGACCGGGGTTGCGCAGGGGCCGGCGGCCCACCAGCCGTCCAGCTCGGCCAGCGCCTCGTCGCCGAACGGGTTCACCCCCGGGCCGGCGGCCAGCGCGTGCCCGACGTGCACGTGCAGGCACTTGACCCGGTCCGGCATCCCGCCCGCGCTGACGTCGGTGCCCAGCGGCTCGATCGCGTCCCGCTCGGCCAGGTAGGACTCGTGCGCGCGGCGGTAGGTCGCGGCCAGCTCCGGGTCGGTGGCCAGCCGCTCGGTCATCTCGCGCATCCGGCCGTCGGCCTCCAGCCCGCCCAGCCGGGAGCACAGCCGCGAGCAGGTCAGGTAGTACAGCGTCGGGAACGGGGTGCCGTCGGGCAGCCGGGGCGCGGTCTGCACCACCGAGGGCAGCCCGCACGGGCACCGGTGGGCGACCGCCCGCACCCCGCGGGGCGGCCGGCCCAGCTGGGCGGTCACCGCGGCGGCGTCCGCCGGCGCGATCCCGGCGGCCTGCCCGGTCGACTGCCCGGTGCTCGGCCCGGTGCTCGGCTCGGTCACTGCGGCTCCCCGCTCATCTCCCGCCACAACCCCCGGTACCAGGGCAGGCCGGCGCCGGCGTCCGGGGCCGGGTCGTCGGCGCCGGCCCCGGGGAGCTGCACCACGTAGGGCACCTCGCCCGGGCTGACGTAGCCGAGCCGGGACCGCGCCTGCGCCTCGATCTCGGCCGGGTCGGACAGCCGGGCCCGCTCCCGGGTCAGCCGGTCGACCTCGGCGGCCAGCACCTGCTGCTGCTCGGACACCTCGGCCAGCTCCTGGCGCTGGCTGACGTAGTTGCGCAGCGGGACCGCGACGGTCAGCGCGATCGCGCAGACCACCAGGGCGAGCACCGCGGCCCGCTTGGCCGAGGACAGCCCGAGCAGACCGGTGGTCACCGCGACCACGCCGCGGGACTGGACCCGGGCCAGCCGCGGCTCCCGGTCGCGGCGCCGGGCGGCGGCGGCGCCCTTGACGGTCCGCGGCCGGGGGGTGCGGCGCACCCGGCCGCGGCCCCGTTCCTCGCTCACCGCGCGCCCCCGCCGGGCCCGGCCGCACGCGGCGTCGGCGGGTCGGTCGCGACTCGGTTCATCCCGGTCCCCTTCCGCGCTCCGCCGGGCCGCCGGGCCCGGCGGTGTCTCAGGAGCCCGCGCCCGGCGAGCTGAACCGCGGGAACGCCAGGTCGCCCGCGTAGCGCGCGGCGTCGCCGAGCGCCTCCTCGATGCGCAGCAGCTGGTTGTACTTGGCCACCCGCTCGGACCGGGCCGGGGCGCCGGTCTTGATCTGCCCGCAGCCGGTGGCCACGGCCAGGTCGGCGATCGTGGTGTCCTCGGTCTCCCCGGAGCGGTGGCTCATCATGCAGCGGTAGCCCGCGGAGTGCGCCAGGGTGACCGCGTCCAGGGTCTCCGACAGCGTGCCGATCTGGTTGACCTTCACCAGCAGCGCGTTGGCCGCGCCCCGGTTGATGCCGTCGTCCAGGCGCTCGGGGTTGGTGACGAACAGGTCGTCCCCGACCAGCTGCACGCGCTCGCCGATGCTGCTGGTCAGCGCGACCCAGCCGTCCCAGTCGTCCTCCGCGAGCGGGTCCTCGATGGACACCAGCGGGTAGTCGCGGACCAGCTCGGCGTAGATCTCCGAGAGGTCGTGCGCGGAGAGCTGACGGCCCTCGTAGGTGTAGACGCCGTCGCTGTGGAACTCGGTGGCCGCCACGTCCAGGGCCAGCGCGATGTCGCGGCCCAGCGCGTAGCCGGTCTTCTCCACCGCCTCGGCGATCAGGTCCAGCGCGGCCCGGCTGCCCGGCAGGTCCGGGGCGAACCCGCCCTCGTCGCCCAGCCCGGTGGCCAGGCCCTTGCTCTTGAGCACCGACTTGAGGGCCTGGTAGACCTCCGCGCCCCAGCGCAGCGCCTCGCGGAACGAGTCCGCGCCGACCGGAGCGATCATGAACTCCTGGACGTCGACCGAGCTGTCGGCGTGCGCGCCGCCGTTGATGATGTTCATCATCGGCACCGGCAGCACGTGCGCGTTCGGGCCGCCGACGTAGCGGAACAGTTCCAGCCCGCTCGACTCGGCGGCCGCCTTCGCCACCGCCAGCGACACGCCCAGCAGCGCGTTGGCGCCCAGCCGCGACTTGTCCGGGGTGCCGTCCAGGTCGACCAGGCGCTGGTCGACCAGGCGCTGGTCGACCGCCTCCATGCCGGCCAGCTCCGGGCCGATCTCGTCCAGCACCGCGGTGACGGCCTTCTCCACGCCCTTGCCGCCGAACCGCAGCGGGTCGCCGTCGCGCAGCTCGACGGCCTCGTGCTCGCCCGTGGAGGCCCCGGACGGGACCGCCGCCCTGGCCAGGGTCCCGTCGTCGAGGGCGACCTCGACCTCCACGGTCGGATTGCCCCGCGAGTCGAGGATCTCCCGCGCGCCGACCTGCTCGATGACCGCCACCAGTGCTCCCGTCGGAGTCGTCGTCCTGCCCGTTCCGTCAGCCCAGCGTAGTGGTCCCGGCCGCGCCCCCCGCGCCGGAACCCGCGGCACCCCGCGTTCCCCGCGCCGACCGGTGTCAACCCCTCGCAGATCCCCCGGCGGACACCTACCGTAGGACGACCATGACGAGCCAGCCTGCCTCCGACGGCGTCTTCGAGTCGTTCCGCCGGGCCGAGATGTTCATCGCCGACCGGCGGCCCCTCGACGCGCTGCGGGCGCTGGGGCCGGTGCTGGAGAGCCAACCCGACGCCGCGTCGGTGCAGCTGCTGGCCGGCCGGGCCTACCTCGACTCCGCGCAGCTGCACCGGGCGGAGGAGGCGTTCAACCGGGTGATCGACCTCGACCCCGCCGACCACTACGCGCGGTTCGCGCTGGGCAAGGCGCTGCACCGGCAGGGCCGGCTCGGTGAGGCGCACACCCAGCTGAAGATGGCCGCCGCGATGGACCCGCGCCCGGAGTACCAGGAGGCGCTGGGCGAGGTGCGGGCCCGGATGGCCGTGGAGGCCGACGGCCTCGGTTAGCCGG
>DASQMQ010000639.1:0-1807 GCA_035645455.1 Pseudonocardia sp. | reverse complement strand
GCCGCCCCGCGCGGCGAAGGCCTTGACGTCCCCGCCCGCGCAGAACGCCTGGCCGGCGCCGGTCAGCAGCACCGCGCCGACGTCGTCGGCGGACTCCAGCCCGTCCAGCACCGCGGCCAGGGCCTGCAGCATCTCGGGGGTGAGGGCGTTGCGCCGGTCGGGCCGGTCCAGCACGACGACGCCGACCCCGCGCTCCACCCGCGCGGTGAGGTCCCCGGTTCCGGTGTCGATGTCGCGATCCATGCCTGCTCCTGCCACGCGCCGCCGGGTGCCGAACAGTGAGCGAAGCTACCGGTTCGGCGGCCGGGATCCCGGTGGCGTACGGCTCAGCGCGTCCCGAGGGCGTGCCGGGCCCACAGCGCGGACGCGGTGAGCGCGCCGACGGCGGCCAGGGCCACCCGGCGCCGGCGCCGTCCGGTCTGCCACCCGCCGTGGACGTGGCCGGGTCCGGGCGCGGGCTCGTAGAGGTTCCCCGAGGTCGCCGGCTGACCGCCGCTCCGCGTCAGGCCCAGCCCGTCGACGCCGAAGGCGAGCACCCGCTCCGCCGAGCCGGGCCAGATGGCGTGCTGCCACACCAGCGCGTGCCCGGCCACCCCGCCGACGACGGTCTCCCGGCGCGGGCTGCGCAGCCGCCGGACGATCACCCGCGCCACCCGCTCCGGCGGGACGACCGGCGGCAGCGCCCGCGGGCGGCGGCCGGTGTGGTTGCCCGCGTCGTTCCAGATCGGGGTGTCCACGGCCGAGGGCAGCACGGTGCACACGTCCACCCCGCGGATCCCGGCCAGCCGCAGCTCCTGGCGCAGGCTGACGCTCAACCCGCGGATCGCGAACTTGGCCATCGAGTAGCTCGTCCCGTAGGGCAGCGCGACCACCCCGAGGATCGACGACACGTTCACCACGACGCCGGTGCCCTGCTCCACCATCCGCCGCAGCGCGGTGCGGCAGCCGTGCACGTACCCCATGACGTCGACGTCGAGCACCCGGCGGACGTCGTCGAGCGGCACGTCCAGGAACGCCCCGAAGGTCATCACCGACGCCGAGTTGACCCAGCCGTCGATCCGGCCGAACCGCTCGACGGCGGCCTGCCCGACCGCCTCGACGGCCTCGGCGTCGGACACGTCGACCGGGCACACCAACGGGGGCCACCCGCCCGACGAGCACTCGGCCGCGACGTCGGCCAGCGCGTCGGCGTCCCGGGCGACCAGCACCAGCCGGGCCCCCTGCTCGGCGAGCAGCCGGGCCGTCGCCCGGCCGATCCCGCTGGACGCCCCGGTCACCACGATCACGCTGTCCGACGTCTGCACGGGCCGTGGGTACCCCCGGGAGCAGGCCCGACCCGCCTCCGTCCAGCCGACCGCCGGCCGGGGTCCTACTCTGCGCGGCGTGGTGACGGTGCGGCGTGAGACGAGCGCGGATGTCGACGCGGTCTGGCGCGTCCTCGCGGACGGTTGGCTCTACCCGTCGTGGGTGGTGGGCGCGTCCCGGATGCGCAACGTGGACACGGCCTGGCCGGCGGTGGGGGCGAAGTTGTACCACTCGCTGGGCGCCTGGCCGCTGCTGATCAACGACAACACCGAGGTCGAGGTCTCGGTGCCGGACCGGGAGCTGGTCCTGCGCGGGCGCGGGTGGCCGATGGGCGAGGTGACCATCCGGCTGGAGCTCGAGCCGCTCGACGACGGCGGCGCCCTGATCACCATGAGCGAGGACATCGCGTCCGGGCCGGCGAAGCTGATGCCCGGACCGGTGCGCACCGCGCTGATGGGACCGCGCAACGTGGAGGCGCTGCGCCGGCTCGCCTACCTGGCCG
>DASQMQ010000638.1:0-1943 GCA_035645455.1 Pseudonocardia sp. | reverse complement strand
ATGGCGACCCGCCGATCACCGATACCGCGTATCGCTGCTGGTCACCTACGGGCCACCCGACCGGCCCCCGCCCCGGCCCCTGCCCCGGTCGCTGCCCGGGCGGTTGCTTCGGATGCTGCTCCTGGTGAGGCGCCGGCGGGTGCCCGGTGAGCTCCAGGCAGCGCGGGGCGGTGGCCGCGGCCGTCCGCGCCACCGACATCGAGACCGTCGTCCTCGCGCGGGGCTGATGACCGGGAATGTCTCCATGCCGCGAGCGGTCGTCGCGGCCGTGGTGACCAGCCCCCTTGGTGTCCTGGCCGGGCGCCGGGTCGACCGCACTCCACCGTGGGCGTTCGTCGGCGGCAAGATCGAGCCCGCCGAGACCGCGGCCGCGGCGGCCGTGCGCGAGGTGGCCGAGGAGACCGGGCTCGTCGTGGCCGCGGTCCACCACTTCGGGGCCCGGGTGCACCCCGCCACCGGCCGCACGATCATCTACATCGGGTGCGTCCCCAGCGGCTCGACCGACGTGCACCTCGGCGCTCCGCACGACCTCGCCGAGGTCCGCTGGCTCACCCTCACCGAGGCCGCCCAGCTCCTGCCCACCATGTTCCCGCCGGTGCGCGCCTACCTGGCCGAAGCGACCGGGCCGCCCCGGGCCACCCCGGACCACTGCTCGTGACGTAGATCAATTGAGGGTGGCGATGGTCGCTGCCTTGAGGCGAGGCCGTCCGTGATGCCGCTGAGGCGATGTCGAGATCCCGCTGCTCGTTCCGAGGTACCGGTGCGGGTCCGCCTGGACCAGCGGCGAACGATGTCAGGAGAGATCATGGACGACACCCCCAGCACCGCCGTGCGCAGCCTGGACCGGCTGGTGGGCAGGTGGGCCGTCACCGGCGGGGCCGAGGGCACCGTGAGCTACGAGTGGATGGACGGTGGGCACTTCCTGCTCCAGCGGGTGCGGCTCGCGCAGTACGGGCGGTTGATCACCGGGATCGAGGTCATCGGGCACGAGCGGCCGTTCGGGGCCGAGCCGGGCGAGGATGTCCGGTCGCGTTTCTACTCCAACTCCGGTGACACCCTGGACTACGTCTACGAGCTGGCCGGGAACAAGTTGACGATCTGGGCGGGGGAGCGCGGCTCGCCCGCCCGCTACGAGGGCCGGTTCGACGCAGCGGGCACTAGCGTTTCCGGGACGTGGACCTACCCCGGGGGCGGCGGCTACGACTCGACCATGACCCGGATCGTGGCGGAGGGAGCAGGGCGATGAAGTACATGCTGCTCGCCTACACCGGGCAGGACTCGTGGGACGCTGTGGATCCGGCGAGCCCGGAGTTCCTGGAGCTGTGCGCCTTCTACGACGAGCTCGGCCGCGAGCTGACCGGAACCGGGGAGCTCGTGGCCACCGAGGGGCTGGCGCACCCGTCGCTGTCGCGGACGATCCGCCCGGCCACGGGGGGCCCCGTCGCCACCGACGGCCCGTTCGCAGAGGCCAAGGAGGTACTGGTGAGCTTCGCGATCCTCGACTGCGCCGGCCACGACCGCGCGATGGAGATCGGCGCCCGCATCGCCGCCGCGACGGGCGACGCCGTTGAGGTGCGCCCCATCATGGACGGGCCGCCCGACCCCGGCCTGTCCTGACCGCGCAGTCGTCCACCCGCCGGTGAACCCGCAAGCCCCGCAAGCCGAGGACCTGCTGCGCGAACTCGCGCCGCAGGTCCTCGGCGCGCTGGTGCGCCGCTACGGCCACTTCGACGCCTGCGAGGACGCCGTGCAGGAGGCGCTGCTCGCGGCCGCCCGGCAGTGGCCTGTCGACGGGGTGCCGGACGGGCCGCGGGCATGGCTGATCCGGATCGGCTCCCGCCGGTTGATCGACGAGCTGCGCGCCGACCGTTCCCGCCGCGACCGCGAGACCGTCGACGCCGTCCGCGTACCCGCCGACACCGCCCTGGCCCCGGACGCGGCAT
>DASQMQ010000637.1:0-7234 GCA_035645455.1 Pseudonocardia sp. | reverse complement strand
AGCATCCGGCCCGACCGGTTGTAGAGCAGGCAGCGGGTGGACGTGGTGCCCTGGTCGATCGCCGCGACCACCCGTTCGGTCACTCGCCCACCGCCAGCGAGGCCGAGATCTCCCGGGCGGCCGCGAGCAGCTGCTCGGCGGTGCGCGGACGCAGCTCCCCACCCACCCCGAACAGCTCCTCCACCGGCCCGGCCACGCCGAGCGCACCGGCCACGATCCCGCCGCTGGACCGCAGCGGCGCCGCCGCGCTGCCCTCCCCGCTGCGGTACTCCCCCACGTCACAGGCCCAGCCCCGGCGCCGGGCCACCCCGAGGTGGGCCTCCAGCGCGGCCGCCGTCGCGCAGGTGCGCCCGGTCCACGGGTGCAGGTCCAGCTCGCGCAGCGGCGGCGCGGCCACCGGCGCGAACGCCAGCAGGCACTTGCCCAGCCCGGTGGCGTGCAGCGGCTGCAGCTCGCCGGTGCGGATGCGCTGGGGCGTGCCGTCCGGGCGGAACACGTGGTGCACCAGCCGGACGGCGCCGGCGCCGACCACCCCCAGCTGCACGGCCAGCCCGGTGCTGCCGGCCAGCGAGTCGGCCCAGTTCATCGCGTGGGCGCGCAGGTCGTGCGGGTCCCAGCCGCCGCGGTCGAGCTCGCGCAGCCCGGGCCCGAGCACGTAGCGGGTGCTGTCCGAGTCCTGGCCGACGAACCCCACCTCGCGCAGGGTGCGGACGATGCCGTGGGCCGTGGGTCGCGGCAGGTCCAGCGCGTGCGCGATCTCGCCCAGCCCGAGCGGGCGATCGGTGCTGCCGAGCAGCCGCAGGACGGCCGCGGCTCGCTCGATCGACTGGATGGAACCCGGCACGCGTGGACAATACCCCCGGCCGGTGTGACGCTGGTCGTCCCGCGCGTTCGACAATGCCGAACGGGTGACGTTGACCAGCGTCGGCAGCGTTCCTACCGTCCCGCACACCCCGCCAGCGACGCGGGGACGACAAGGAGAACTTCGATGGCGAAGAACTCATACCTCGGTGAGCTGATCTCCGAGTTCCTCGGCACCATGATCCTGATCCTGTTCGGTGTCGGCGTCGTGGCCCAGGTCGTCACCAACCCCGAAGGTGGCATGGGCGACCACGACTCCATCGCCTGGGCCTGGGGCATCGGCGTGACCATGGGCGTCTACGTCGCCGCCCGGCTGTCCGGAGCGCACATCAACCCGGCGGTCACCATCGCCCTGGCCGCGTTCAAGGGCTTCTCCTGGCGCAAGGTGGCGCCCTACTGCCTGGCCCAGACGGCCGGGGCGTTCGTCGCCGCGGCGATCGTGCGGGTGGTCTACGCCGACCTGATCGCCAAGGTCGACCCCGAGCACACCATCGCCACCCAGGGCATCTTCTCCACGCTGCCGGGCAACGGCCTGGAGGGGGTCTCCATCCCGACGGCCTTCTTCGACCAGATCGTCGGCACCGCCATCCTGGTCTTCGTGGTCTTCGCGCTGACCACGGCGGCCAACAACCCGCCGCTGTCCAACATGGGGCCGCTGATCATCGGCCTGCTGGTGGTCGGCATCGGCATGTCGTGGGGCGCCAACGCCGGCTACGCGATCAACCCGGCCCGCGACTTCGGCCCGCGCCTGCTGACCCTGATCACCGGCTACGAGACCGCGCTCTACGACCAGAACGGGCAGTTGTACTTCTGGTTGCCGATCGTCGCGCCGATCATCGGCGGGCTGATCGGCGGGGCGCTGTTCAAGTTCGCCATCGAGGCGTTCCTGCCCGACGAGCCCGAGACCGTCACCGTCTCCGAGCCCACCAGCGGCACCGCCGCCGACCCGATCGACGGGCCGACCGCGACGGACGGGACCGGAACCGGCCGCAGCGCCGGCACCAGCAAGAACGCCTGATTCCGCAACGAAGGGGAGCAACCATGGCCGATTTCGTCGGTGCCGTCGACCAGGGCACCACCAGCACTCGTTTCATGATCTTCGACCACTCGGGCAACGAGGTGGGTCGCCACCAGCTCGAGCACGAGCAGATCCTGCCGCAGGCGGGCTGGGTGGAGCACAACCCGGTCGAGATCTGGGAGCGCACCTCCGCGGTGCTGCAGAGCGCGCTCAACAAGGTCAACCTGCAGCCCTCCGACCTGGCCGCCCTGGGCATCACCAACCAGCGCGAGACCGCCGTGGTCTGGGACAAGCGCACCGGGCGCCCGCTGTACAACGCGATCGTCTGGCAGGACACCCGCACCGACCGGATCGCCTCGGCGCTCGACCGCGACGAGCGCGGGCAGACCATCCGGCAGAAGGCCGGCCTGCCCCCGGCCACCTACTTCTCCGGCGGCAAGATCCAGTGGATCCTGGAGAACGTCGACGGGGCCCGGGAGGCCGCCGAGAGCGGCAACGCGATCTTCGGCAACACCGACACCTGGCTGCTGTGGAACCTCACCGGCGGCAAGGACGGCGGGGTGCACGTCACCGACCCGACCAACGCCAGCCGCACCATGCTGATGAACCTGGAGACCCTCGACTGGGACGAGGAACTGCTCGGGTTCTTCAACATCCCGCGCTCGATGCTGCCCGAGATCAAGCCCAGCTCCTGCCCGGAGGGCTACGGGTCGACCCTGGCCAACGGCCCGCTCGGCGGCGAGGTGCTGATCACCGGCGACCTCGGTGACCAGCAGGCGGCCACCGTCGGCCAGGTGTGCTTCGCCCCCGGCGAGGCCAAGAACACCTACGGCACCGGCAACTTCATGCTGCTCAACACCGGTACCGAGCTGGTCCGCTCGAACGCCGGGCTGCTCTCCACGGTCTGCTACAAGTTCGGCGACGAGCCCGTGGTCTACGCGCTGGAGGGCTCGATCGCGGTCACCGGCTCGGCCGTGCAGTGGCTGCGCGACCAGCTCGGGATCATCTCCGGAGCGTCGGAGAGCGAGTCGCTCGCCCGCCAGGTCGAGGACAACGGCGGGGTCTACTTCGTCCCGGCGTTCTCCGGGCTGTTCGCGCCCTACTGGCGCTCGGACGCCCGCGGTGCGATCGTCGGGCTGTCCCGCTACAACACCAACGCGCACCTGGCCCGGGCCACCCTGGAGGCGATCTGCTACCAGAGCCGGGACGTCGCCGAGGCCATGGAGTCCGACTCCGGGGTGCACCTGGAGGTGCTCAAGGTCGACGGCGGGGTCACCGCCAACGAGCTGTGCATGCAGATCCAGGCAGACGTGCTGGGCGTGCCGGTCAGCCGGCCGGTGGTCGCCGAGACCACCGCGCTGGGGGCCGCCTACGCCGCCGGTCTCGCGGTCGGGTTCTGGAAGAACACCGACGAGCTGCGCACCAACTGGAACGAGTCCAAGCGGTGGGAGCCGCAGTGGAACCAGGAGCAGCGCGACACCGGCTACGCGAGGTGGAAGAAGGCCGTCGAGCGCACCTTGGACTGGGTCGACGTCAACTGACCCCAACGAGAACGACGTCGTCGTGATCAACCGGCCTTGTTGATCACGACGACGTCGTTCTCAACGGTGTACACCGAAGAAGGGAACAGATCATGCGATCTGTCGCGCTCTCCCCCCAGGCCCGCGAGGCCGCGTTGGCGGCCATGGGCTCGAGCGAACTCGACGTGCTGGTGGTCGGCGGCGGGGTGGTGGGCACCGGAGCTGCCCTCGACGCCGCCACCCGCGGACTGGACGTCGGGCTCGTCGAGGCCCGGGACTTCGCGTCGGGCACCTCGAGCAGGTCGAGCAAGCTCATCCACGGCGGCCTGCGCTACCTGGAGATGCTGGACTTCCGGCTGGTCGCCGAGGCGCTGCAGGAACGCGGCCTGCTCATCCAGGTCCTGGCCCCGCACCTGGTGCGCCCGGTGCCGTTCGTCTACCCGCTCAAGCACCGCGGGTGGGAGCGGGTCTACGCCGGGGCCGGCGTCGCGCTCTACGACACCCTCGGGCTGCTGTCCGGGCGGGCCCGCGGGCTGCCCCGCCACAAGCACCTCACCCGCACCGGGGCCCGCCGGATCGCCCCGTCGCTGCGCAAGGACGCCCTGGTCGGCGCCCTGCAGTACTACGACGCGCAGGTCGACGACGCCCGGCACACCATGTTCATCGCCCGCACCGCCGCGGCCTACGGGGCGCACGTCGCCTCCCGGGCGCGGGTGGTCGGGCTGCTCCGCGAGGGCGAGCGGGTGACCGGCGCCCAGGTGCACGACCTGGAGTCCGACCGCGTCATCGACGTGCGCGCCAAGCAGGTCATCAACGCCACCGGGGTGTGGACCGACGAGACCCAGGGCCTGGTCGGCGAGCGCGGCCAGTTCAAGGTCCGGGCCAGCAAGGGCATCCACCTGGTCGTCCCGCGCGACCGGATCCGCAGCGACTCCGGGCTGATCCTGCGCACCGAGAAGTCGGTGCTGTTCGTCATCCCGTGGGGCCGGCACTGGATCATCGGCACCACCGACACCGACTGGGAGCTGGGCAAGGCCCACCCGGCGGCCAGCGCGGCCGACATCGACTACCTGCTCGACCACGTCAACGAGGTGCTGGAGGTGCCGCTCACCCACGAGGACGTGGAGGGCGTGTACGCCGGGCTGCGGCCGCTGCTGCACGGGGAGTCGGACTCGACGTCCAAGCTCTCCCGCGAGCACGCCGTGGCGCACACCGTGCCGGGGCTGGTCGTGGTGGCCGGCGGGAAGTACACCACCTACCGGATCATGGCCAAGGACGCCGTCGACGCCGCGGTGCACGGGCTGGACGCCAAGGTCCCGCCCTCGGTCACCGACAAGGTGCCGCTGCTCGGGGCCGAGGGGTACGAGGCGGTGAAGAACGGCCGGTACCTGCTGGCCCAGCGGCACGGGCTGCACGTGGCCCGGATCGAGCACCTGATCGGCCGGTACGGCTCGCTGGTCGACGAGGTGCTCGACCTGGTCGCCGAGGACCCGACGCTCGGCGAGCCGCTGGCCGGGGCGCCGGACTACCTGCGCGCCGAGATCGTCTACGCGGCCTCGCACGAGGGCGCCCGCCACCTCGACGACGTCCTGGCCCGGCGTACCCGGATCTCCATCGAGACCTTCGACCGCGGGCTCGGCGCGGTCGAGGAGGCCGCCCGGCTGGTCACCCCGGTGCTCGGCTGGAGCGACGGGCAGGTCGAGCGGGAGGTCGAGCACTACCGCATGCGGGTCCAGGCCGAGCGGGAGAGCCAGAAGATGCCCGACGACGAGACCGCCGACACCGCCCGGATGGGCGCGCCGGAGATCGTCCCGGTCCGCTGACCCGGTCGTGCGTGAGGAACACTGTTCCGGCAGTGTTTCTCACGCACGACCCCCTAACCTCGGACCGTGCGTGTTCTGATCGACATCGACGACATCCGCGCGGCGGCGGAGCGGATCGCGCCGCACGTGCTGCGCACCCCGACTCTGCCCGGTCCGGGCCTGGCCGCGGACCTGGGCGTGCCGGTGACGCTGAAGCTGGAACTGCTCCAGCGCACCGGCTCGTTCAAGCCGCGGGCCTCGGTGCACAAGCTGCTCGCGCTGTCCGACGCCGAGCGCGCGGCCGGGGTGGCCACGGTCAGCGGCGGCAACCACGCCATCGCGCTGGCCGACGTGGCCGGCGCGCTGGGGATCGCGGCGACGGTGGTGATGGCGGAGTCCGCCCCGGAGCGGTCGAAGGCCGCGGTGCGCGCGGCCGGTGCCGAGCTGCGCCTCACCCCCGACATGACCGGCGCGTTCGCGCTGCTCGACGACCTGGTCGCGGGCGGGAAGACCCTGGTGCACCCGTTCGACGACCCGATGGTGCTGGCCGCGCACGGCACGGTCGGGCTGGAGTTCGCCACCGACGCCCCGGACCTCACCGACGTGCTGGTCAGCATCGGCGGCGGGGCCCTGATCTCCGGTGTGGCCACCGCGTTCCGCGCGCTGCGGCCCGGGGTGCGGGTGTGGGGGGTGGAGACCGAGGGCGCCGACGCGATGTCGCAGGCGCTGTCCGCGGGGGCTCCGGTGCCGGTGCGGCTGTCCTCGATCGCCAGCACGCTGAGCGCCCCGCACGTCTCGCAGCTCACCCTGGACCACGTGTCGGCACTGGTCGAGGACGTGCTGGTGGTCTCCGACGCGGACGCCGTGCGCGGCTGCCTGACGCTGGCCGAGCAGGGCAAGGTGTGGACCGAACCGGCGGCCGGGTGCCTGGTGCCGGCGGCGCTGCGGGTGCTGGAACGGGTCGGGCCGGACGCCCGGCTGGGGCTGGTGGTGTGCGGCGGGAACGTCACGGCCGCCGATGTGGCGGCGTGGGTGGAGCGGTTCGGCGCGACGCCGTACCCGCCGCGGGTGCCGGTCTAGGGAGGCCCAGCCTCACCGCCGGCCACGGGGCGGCGAGTTCGGCTGCGTCGACGCGGAACCGGTGACCGGGGTGTTCGGAGACCGACACCCCGTTCCCGGCCCGCGTCGACCTGGCCGCTCCGGTGGGAGACTCAGCCGTCGGTGCGCACCTCGGTGCCGTCCTGGCTCCACCGGGTGTGGTAGCTGCCCTCGGCGTCGATCCGGCGGTAGGTGTGGGCGCCGAAGTAGTCGCGCAGGCCCTGGATCAGGTTGGCCGGCACCCGCTCGCGGCGGTAGGCGTCGTAGTAGCTCAGCGAGCTGGCGAACGCCGGGATCGGCACGCCCTGCTCGGTCGCCGTGACGACCACCCGCCGCCAGGCGTCCTGCGCGTTCGCCACGGCCTCGGTGAAGTACGGCACCATCAGCAGGTTCTCGACGTCGCCGTGCTCGGCGTAGGCCTCGGTGATCCGGTTGAGGAACTGGGCCCGGATGATGCAGCCGCCGCGCCAGATGGTGGCCATGGCGCCGAGGTCGAGGTTCCAGCCGTTGGCCGTGGAGGCCGCGCGCATCTGGGCGAAGCCCTGGGCGTAGGCGACGACCTTGCTGGCGTAGAGCGCCTGGCGGATGTCGTCGATCAGGTCCTCGCGGTTCTCCGCGGCGGCCGGGTTGGGCCCGGCCAGCGTCCGGGACGCGGCCTTGCGCTCAGCGCTCAGCGCGGAGAGCCCGCGGGCGAACACCGCCTCGGTGATCCCGGTGAGCGGCACGCCCAGGCCGAGCGCGTCGACCGCGGTCCAGGTGCCGGTGCCCTTCTGCTGGGCCTCGTCGACGATCACGTCGACCAGCGGGCCGCCGGTCCTCTCGTCGGTCTTGCCCAGCACCTTCGCGGTGATCTCGATCAGGAACGACTCCAGGTCGCCGGAGTTCCACTCCTCGAAGATCGCCGCGATGGCCGGCGCCTGCAGCCCCGCGACGTG
>DASQMQ010000636.1:0-10340 GCA_035645455.1 Pseudonocardia sp. | reverse complement strand
CCGGCGGGTCGTGGGCGTCCCCGACCCGGAACTCCCCGTCGGGGACGGCGGCCGCGGCCGCGGCGACGGCGGCGGGATCGGTGTCGATCCCGGTCACCGACGCCCCGCGCCCGGCCGCGGCCGCGGCGAACTCCCCCGGCCCGCAGCCCAGGTCGAGCAGCCGGGTGCCGGTCCCGACCCCGGCCCGGTGGAGGGCCAGCGCGTGCAGCGGGGCCGCCCAGCCCGGCGGGCCGGCGGCGGTCACCCCCAGACGTCCTGGGCGACCTGCACGACCAGCCGCAGCTTGGCGACCTGGTCGGCGTAGCTGAGCTCGTTGCCCTCCACGGTGGAGGAGAACCCGCACTGCGGGGACAGGCAGAGCTGGTCCAGCGGCACGTACTCGGCGGCCTCGTCGATCCGCCGCTTGAGCGCGTCGGCGTCCTCCAGCGTCCCGTTCTTGGTGGTGACCAGCCCGAGCACCACCTGCTTGCCCGGCGGCACGAACCGCAGCGGGGCGAACCCGCCGGAGCGCTCGTCGTCGAACTCGCAGAAGAACCCGTCCACCGCCAGCTCGCCGAACAGCGCCTCGGCGACGAAGTCGTAGCCGCCCTCGGCGGCCCAGGACGAGCGGAAGTTGCCCCGGCACATGTGCGTGGTGACCTGCATGTCCGCCGGTCGGTCGGCGATCGCGGCGTTGATCTGGCGGATGTAGCGCAGGTGCTGGTGGTCGGCGTCCTCGCCGCGGGCGGCCATCTCGGCGCGCTGGGCCGGGTCGTTCAGGTAGGCCAGCGAGGTGTCGTCGAGCTGCAGGTAGCGGCAGCCGAGCTCGCCCAGCGCGCGGACCTCGTCGGCGTAGGCGGCCGACAGGTCGGCCCAGAACTCCTCGACGTCCGGGTAGACCGAGCGGTCGATGGCCGCGGTGCCGCCCCGGTAGTGGACCATGCTCGGGGACGGGATGGTGAGCTTCGGCACCGCGGTGGTCACCCGGCTCTGCAGGAACCGGAAGTGCTCGGCGAAGATCGGCTGCTCCAACCGGACCTTGTCCTGGATGGCCAGCCCGGCCGAGGTGAACGCGCCCTCGCCCCGGGCGCTGACCATCCGCACCCGGATCTGCTCGTCGGTCTTGCGCACCCCGCCGAGCTGGTGGATGAAGTCCATGTGCCAGGACGTCCGGCGGAACTCGCCGTCCGTGGCGGCCGGCAGGCCGATCTCCTCCTGCATCGCCACCGCGTCGGCGATCGCGGCGTCCTCGGCGGCCCGCAGCCCTTCGGCGTCCAGCTCGCCGGCGGCGAACCTCTCGCGGGCCGCCAGCAGGGCCGGCGGCCGGAGCAGGCTGCCGACGTGGTCGGCTCGGAACGGCGCCTCGCTGCGTCCAGACATGCGAGGAACCTAATCGGCCCGCGGGCGCGCCGCCGCCTTCGCTCCCACCACCCGGAAAGGCCGTTGCGCGGGTCCGCCCGGTCGGTCAGGGGTGCGCGGTCGCGGCCTGCCGGTCGGCCTCGGCCAGCGCCGCGCTGACCCGCGTCCCGGCCTGCCGCAGCGCCCGCTCCAGCTCCCAGCGCCGGGCGGCGAAGTCGGCCCGGCTGACCGACAGCCCCAGCCCGGCCACCACCTCGCCGTCGGCGCCGGTGACCGGGACCGCGATGCCGGCCACCCCGGCCGCGTACTCCTCGACCTCGACCGCCGCGCCGTCGGCCCGGATCCGGCGCAGCTCGCGGTCCAGGGCGCGCCGATCGGCGATGGTGTGCGCGGCCAGCCGGGGCAGCCCGGTGCGGGCGACCAGCTCGGCCAGCCGGGCCGGACGCAGCCCGGCCAGCACCACCTTCCCGGCGGCGGTGGCGTGCGCCGCGGTGGGCTCGCCGACCCGCAGGCCGGGTGGCAGCGGGTGCTCCGGGCAGTCGTCGACGTGCGCGACCACGACGTCGCCGTCCCGCCGGACCAGCAGGTAGCCGGCCGCGGCCACCTCCAGGTGCACCTCGTGCAGCACGGCGCGGGCGGCGGGCGGCGGGCGGACCTGCCCGGCCAGGCTGTGGTGCAGCTCGGCGACCCGGTAGCCCAGCCCGTAGCCGCGCACGCCGTGCAGCCGGACCAGGTAGCCCTGCTCGACCAGCACCCCCAGCGCCCGGTAGACGGTGGGCAGCGGGCAGTCCAGCCGGCGCGCGATCGCCTTGGGCGTCACCCCGTCGCCGGCCGCGGCCACCGCCTCCAGGATCCGCAGGGCGCGGGTCACCGACGAGCCGGGTGCCGCGGCGGGTGCCACGGCGGCCAGTCTTCGGTAGAACTGTGGCTCGCGCACTACCGATCGACGGGAACGACCCATGGACGACAACGAGCTGCACCGACGGATCGACCACCTGGTGGCCGAGGAGCACCGGCTGGAGCGGGCGCACGTCGGCACCGCGCTGTCCGACGCCGAGCAGGCCCGGCTGGCCGACCTGGGCGTCCAGCTGGACCGGTACTGGGACCTGCTGCGCCAGCGCGACGCCCGCCGGCGGGCCGGCCTGGACCCCGACGGGGTGCAGGAGCGGTCGGCGGACGTGGTCGAGGGCTACCAGCAGTAGCCCGCCGGCGGGTCCGGTCGGCTCTCGGGCCAGCAGGACCCGCCGCCACAGGTCGGCCAGGTGGGCACCGAACCGCTGACCGCCGGGGATGCGCGGTGCCCCCGACTCCGCCAGCATCACCGACGTGCAGATCACCCCGGTCACCCCGGACCGCCTGGTGGACGAGGTCGTCGCGCTGGTCGACCCCCGCCCCGGCCGGGTCCGGCTGGCGGTGGACGGGCCGCCGCCGACCCGCCCGGTCGCGCTGGCCGGCCGGGTCGCCGAGGCGCTGCGCACCCGGGGCCGGGCCGCCGTGGTCGTGGACGCCGGGGACTACCTGCGCCCGGCCTCGGTCCGGCTGGAGTTCGGCCGCGAGGACCCCGACGAGTTCCTGCACGGCTGGCTGGACGGGGCCGGGCTGCGCCGCGAGGTGCTGGACCCCGCCGGGCCGGACGGGTCGGGCCGGGTGCTGCCCCGGCTGTGGGACGCCGCGGCCGACCGGGCCTACCGCGAGCGCTACACCGAGCTGCCCGCCGACGGGGTGGTGCTGCTGGCCGGGGCGCTGCTGCTGGGCCGGGGGCTGCCGCTGGACGCCGCGGTGCACCTGCGGATGGGCGCTGCCGCGCTGGCCCGCGCCCTGCCCGCGGAGCTGGCCTGGACGCTGCCGGCCCACCGGCGCTACGGGGCCGAGAACGATCCGGAGAAGATAGCCGATCTGGTGGTCCTCAGCGACCACCCGGAGCGCCCGGCGGTGCGAAGATGAAACCCGAACCGGCCGGGTACGAAGGTGATGGTGGGCGAGGAGGGAGTTGAACCCTCACGTCCTTTCGGACACACGGACCTGAACCGTGCGCGTCTGCCATTCCGCCACTCGCCCTGACGGGGAAGAAGCTAGCACGCGGTCCGGACGGACCCCGCACGGACCCCTCTCCCGGGGCCCGCCGCGGGGACCACGTCGGGCGAAGTCGAGCCGTGGGTTAGCACAGATACGATCGGGTCCATCAGCAACACGCCGATGTGGAACGGAGGAAGATCGTTGGGCCGCGTCGACAGGTTCGAGCGCCGTCTCCAGGGGATGGTGGGCGACGCCTTCGCGCGGGTGTTCGGTGGCAGCGTCGTTCCCCAGGAAGTGGTGCAGGCGCTGCTCAGGGAGGCCGAGGACCACATCGAGGAGCTCGCGGGGGGTCGCCTGCTGGCGCCCAACCGGTTCACCGTGCTGCTCAGCCCCACCGATCTCGACCGCATGGGCGGTGACCGGGCGGACATCGTGAACTCGCTGTCCACCTCGGTCACCGAGCAACTCGCCGACCAGGGGTGGGACACCTACGGCGAGGTCGTAGTCTTTCTGGAGCGCTCCGATGCGCTGCACACGGGACAGTTCCGCACCCGCTCATCCGTGGACCCCGACGCCTCCCGCCGGGACGCCATCCGAGCACGCGACGCAGGAGAAGCACCCATGAGCCAGCAACCGGGCCACCCCGAGGAGAACGGGCAGTACGGCTACGACCGTGGCGCCCCCGGCGGATACGGGCAGCAGACGTACGCCCCGCCCGCCTACGACCAGCGCCAGGGGGGCTACGACCAGGCCGACCCGGCCCAGGCCGGCTACGGCCAGCAGGGCGGCTACGGCGGCCAGCCCGGCGGCGGCTACCCCCAGCAGGGCGGCTACGACCAGGGCTACGGCCAGCAGGGCTACGGCGGCCAGCAGGGCTACGCACCCGGCTACGACCAGGGCTACGGCCAGCAGGGCTACGCCGGCCAGCAGCAGCCCTACGAGCAGGGCTACGACGCCGGCTACGACCAGGGCTACGGCGGTTACGGGTCGGCCTCGCTGAGCCTGGACGACGGCTCCGGCCGGACGTTCGACCTCACCCCGGGCAGCCACGTCATCGGCCGCGGCCAGGACTCGTCGTTCCGGCTGCCGGACACCGGCGTCTCCCGGCGGCACCTGGAGATCAGCTGGGACGGCCGCACCGCCACGCTGAACGACCTGGGCTCGACCAACGGCACCACGGTCAACGGCAACCCGGTCCAGACCTGGCAGCTCAACGACGGTGACGTCATCCGGGTCGGCCACTCGAGCCTGGTGTTCCGCACCCGGTAGACCGCCGCCCACGGCGGCACGGGAGGATCGATCGACCCCACGACGAGAACGGAGTTCGCGGCGCGTGCTGCCGGAGTTGGTGCTGCAACTGACCAGGGCGGGCTTCCTCGCCCTGCTCTGGCTGTTCGTGCTCGTCGCCCTCCGGGTGGTGCGGTCCGACCTGTACGCGGCGTCCGGGCTGCGCGCGCTGGTCCCCGGGGGCGGGCGCGCGGCGGCCCGGTCCGGGCGCGGGCGCACCCCGCGCCAGCTGATCGTCACCGCCGGCGCGCTGGCCGGGACGCGGATCACGTTGGACTCCCGGCCGATCCTGATCGGCCGGGCCGACGACTCCACGTTGGTGCTGGACGACGACTACGCCTCGACCCGGCACGCGCGGATCGCCCAGCAGGGCGAGGAGTGGTACGTCGAGGACCTCGGGTCCACCAACGGCACGTATCTGGACCGGGCTAAGGTCACCGGGCCCACCAGGGTGCCCCTCGGGGCACCCGTCCGAATCGGCAAGACGGTGATCGAGCTTCGGTCATGAGCACGACACCGCCACGTCGGCCCCCCGAGGCGCGCGACCCGCACCGGGCCGCGCCGCTCGACCCCACCGCCGGAGCGCTGACATGACGCTCGTACTGCGCTACTCGGCCCGCAGCGACCGCGGGTTGGTCCGGCAGAACAACCAGGACGCCGTCTACGCCGGCCCGCGCCTGCTGGCGCTGGCCGACGGGATGGGCGGGCACGCCGCGGGCGAGGTCGCCTCGTCGCTGGTGATCACCGCCCTGGCCGCGCTGGACGAGGACACCCCCGGCGACGACCTGCTGGGTTCGCTGCACAACGCCACCAACCAGGGCAACGCCGCCATCACCCGGCACGTCGAGGAATCCCCCGACCTGGAGGGCATGGGCACCACGCTCACCGCCATCCTGTTCGCCGGCTCCCGGCTGGGCCTGGTGCACGTCGGGGACTCGCGGGCCTACCTGCTGCGCGACGGTGCGCTGACCCAGATCACCAAGGACGACACGTTCGTCCAGTCGCTGATCGACGAGGGCCGGATCACCGAGGAGGAGGCGCACACGCACCCGCAGCGCTCGCTGCTGCTGCGCGCCATCACCGGCCAGGACGTCGAGCCCACGCTCACCATCCGGGAGGCCAGGGCCGGTGACCGGTTCCTGCTCTGCTCGGACGGGTTGTCCGGGGTGGTCAGCGACGAGACCCTGGCCGAGACCCTGCAGGCCTACCGGGACCCGCGGGAGTGCGCCGACCGGATGATCGAGCTGGCGCTGCGCGGCGGCGGCCCGGACAACATCACCTGCATCGTGGCCGACGTGGTCGACATCGACTTCGGCGAGGACGCGCCGATCATGGGCGGCTCGGTCGGCGACGGCGGCGAGGACGACCCCCGCCCGGACTCCGCGGCCGCCCGCGCCTCGGCCACCACGATGACCCGCGCGGCACCCCGGGTGGCCGCCCCGTCCGCCCCGACGCCCGCTCCCCGGCGCCGCCTGCGCGGGCGGCTGGTGCTGCTCGCGGTGGCCGCGCTGGTGTTGCTGATCGGCGGCGGCGCGCTGGCCCGGCTGTGGGTGCTGCAGCAGTACTACGTCGGCGCCGACACCGAGCAGGTGGCGATCTTCCAAGGGGTGCGCGGCGACGTGCTGGGCATCCCGCTGCACCAGGTCGCCGAGCGCACCGACATCACGCTGGAGGACCTGCCGCAGTCCGAGCGCAGCCTGATCCGGTCCGGGATCCAGTCGGTGGAGGGCATCGAGGGCGCCCGCGAGGTGGTCGACCGGCTGCGCAACCGGATGCTGCCGCTGTGCGTCACCGAGGCCCCCCAGCAGGTGGCCCCGGTGGCCCCGACCCCGGTGGTGGTGCCGCCGGTGGTCGACCCCGACCTGCCGCCCGGCGCCGCGCTGCCGACCACCCCGCCGGTGGAGAGCACCCCGCTGCCGCCGGTGACTCCGGAGCCCGGGCTGACCTGCCGGCCGGTGAGCTGATGGCGGCCGTCGACGAGCGCCCGGGCAGCGCGCCCGCCGCGCCGGCCCCGCTGCCCACCGGACGGGGCATCGAACTGATCCTGCTGGCCTTCGCCGCGGTGCTGGTGACCAGCGCGCTGGTGCTGGTCGAGGCCAACCAGGAGCAGCAGCTGACCCAGGCGCTGATCTGGGTCGGGCTGGCCTACCTGGCCCTGTTCGCCGGGGCGCACCTGGCGGTGCGCCGGTTCGCGCCCTACGCCGACCCGCTGATCCTGCCCTCGGTGGCCCTGCTCAACGGGCTGGGTCTGGTGATGATCCACCGGTTGGACCTGGCCGCCGCGGTCCGGGCCGCGGCGCTCGGCCGGCCCGAGCCCACCGAGCTGATCGGCCGGCAGATCGCCTGGACCGCGATCGGGCTGGCGCTGTTCGTGGCGGTGCTCGGGATCGTCCGCGACCACCGCACCATCGCCCGCTACGCCTACACCGCGGGGTTCGCCGGGCTGATCCTGCTCGCCCTGCCCGGCCTGCTGCCGTCGTCGATCTCCGAGGTCAACGGGGCCAAGCTGTGGATCCGGATCGGACCGGTCGGCATCCAGCCGGGCGAGTTCGCGAAGATCCTGCTGATCGTGTTCTTCGCCGCCTTCCTGGTGCAGAAGCGGGAGCTGTTCACCACGGCCGGTCGCCGGTTCCTGGGCATGGAGCTGCCCCGCGGGCGCGACCTGGGTCCGCTGCTGCTGGCCTGGGGGCTCTCGGTCGGTGTGCTGGTCCTGGAGCGCGACCTGGGCACCTCGCTGCTGTTCTTCGGGATCGTCCTGACGATGCTGTACGCGGCCACCGAGCGGGTGTCCTGGATGGTCATCGGGCTGACCATCTTCATGGCCGGCGCGACGGTCGCCTACCAGCTGTTCGGCCACGTCCGGGTGCGCGTGCAGGTCTGGCTGGACCCGTTCCAGGACTTCAACGGGACCGGCTACCAGATCGGGCAGGCGCTGTTCGGGCTGGGCACCGGCGGGGTCGGTGGCACCGGCCTGGGGGCCGGACGGCCGGACCTGGTGCCGTTCGCCTACAGCGACTTCATGCTGTCCTCGCTGGGCGAGGAGCTGGGGCTGATCGGGCTGGCCGCGATCCTGGTCGTCTACCTGGTGCTGATCACCCGCGGGCTGCGCAGCGCGCTGGCGGTGCGCGACAGCTTCGGCAAGCTGCTGGCCACCGGGCTGGCGTTCACCCTGGCCCTGCAGGTGTTCATCGTGATCGGCGGGGCGACCAAGCTGATCCCGCTGACCGGGCTGACGCTGCCCTTCCTGTCCTACGGCGGGTCGTCGCTGGTGGCCAACTACGCGCTGGTGGCCATGCTGCTGCGGGTGTCCAACGCCGCCCGCGCACCGCTGCCCCGCCGTCCCCCGACGCCGCTGCCCCCGATCGCCGACGCCGGCACCGAGCTGGTGGAGCGGCCGAAGTGAACACCCCCGTCCGCCGGATCGCGATCGCCGTGATGGCGATGATCCTGCTGCTCATGGCCAACCTGACCTACGTGCAGGTGGTCAAGGCCGGCGACTACCGCGACGACCCGCGCAACCAGCGGGTGCTGCTGGCCGAGTACTCCCGCCAGCGCGGGCAGATCATCAGCGCCGACGGCCAGGTGCTGGCCGCCAGCGCGCCGGTCGACGACGAGCTGCGCTACCTGCGCCAGTACCCGGACCCGGCCGTGTACGCGCCGCTGACCGGCTACTACTCGGTCATCTACGGCGCCAGCGGGCTGGAGCGGGCCACCGACGAGGTGCTCAACGGCAGCGACGACCGGCTGTTCGTGCGCCGGGTGTCGGACCTGATCACCGGCCGCGACCCGAGCGGCGGACGGGTGGTGCTGACCATCGAGTCCGACGTCCAGAAGACCGCCTACGAGGAGCTGGAGAGCAAGGGCTACACCGGTTCGGTGGTGGCCCTGCGCCCGCAGACCGGCGAGATCCTGGCCATGGCCTCCACCCCGTCCTACGACCCGAACCCGCTGGCCAGCCACAGCTCCCAGGAGCAGAAGGACGCCTGGACCGCGCTGAACGACGCCTCCCCGCCGGCGCTGACGAACCGGGCGACCTCGGAGACCTACCCGCCCGGGTCGACCTTCAAGCTGATCGACGTGGCGGCCGCGCTGGCCAGTGGGCGCTACACCCCGGACAGCCCGCTCACCGCGGCGTCCAGCATCACCCTGCAGGGCACCAACACCCAGCTGCAGAACTTCAACGGCAACGCCTGCGGCGGCGGCCAGACCGCGACCCTGCGCGAGGCCCTGCAGCGGTCCTGCAACACCGCGTTCGTGCAGCTGTCCGCCGAGCTGGGCGAGGAGGCGCTGCGCGAGCAGGCCGAGGCGTTCGGGATCGGGCTGTCGGACATGACCATCCCGCTGCCGGTGCAGCCGTCCCGGCTGGGCGAGATCGAGGACACCGCGGCCCTGCAGCAGTCCAGCATCGGCCAGCGCGACGTCGCCCTGACCCCGCTGCAGAACGCGATGGTCGCGGCGGCGATCGCCAACGACGGCGTGCTCATGGCGCCCTACCTGGTCAAGGAGATCCAGGACCAGGAGCTGGCCAGCGTGGCCACCACCGACCCGGACCGGATCCGGACCGCGGTGGACGCCGGGGTGGCCCGCACGCTGACCGAGATGATGGTCAACAACGAGAACTCCTACTCGAACACCGGGAAGATCACCGGCGTGGACATCGCGGCCAAGACCGGCACCGCCGAGCACGGCGCGAACCCCAAGATCACTCCGCCGCACGTCTGGTACGTCGCCTTCGCCCCGGCCGAGGACCCGCAGGTCGCGGTGGCGGTGCTGGTCGAGTCCGGCGGTGACCGCAGCAACCTGGAGGCCACCGGTGGGCAGGTGGCGGCCCCGATCGGCCGCGCGGTGATCGCGTCCGCGCTGGAGACGGCCCCGTGACCGGCCGCCCCCGGGTGCCGGGCCGGGTCGGGCCACCGGGCACGGGGCGGTGACCGTGCTCGCCGCGGGACAGCACATCGGGAACCGCTACCATCTCGACCGCCGCATCGCGGTGGGCGGGATGGGCGAGGTCTGGGAGGCCTCCGACACCCGGCTCGGTCGCAGCGTGGCGGTCAAGGTCCTGCGCCCCGAGCTCTCCGACGACCCGGAGTTCGTGCACCGCTTCCGGATCGAGGCACGCACCGTCGCGTCGCTGGACCACTCCGGGATCGCCGCCGTGCACGACTACGGCGAGGACGAGAGCCCCGGCGGGCGGCGCACCGCGTACCTGGTCATGGAGCTGGTCCGCGGCGAGCCGCTGTCCACCCTGATCGCCCGCGGCCCGATCGAGCCGGACGAGACCCTGCGGCTGGTCGAGGAGGCCGCCCGGGCGCTGCAGGCCGCCCACGAGCGCGGGTTCGTGCACCGCGACGTGAAGCCGGGCAACATCCTGGTGCGCACCGACGGCCTGGTGAAGCTGACCGACTTCGGCATCGCCAAGGCCGCCGACGCGGTACCGGTCACCCGGTCCGGGATGGTCATGGGCACCGCCCACTACATCGCCCCGGAGCAGGCCAGCGGCGGCGAGGCGGGCCCGGCCGGGGACGTGTACTCGCTGGGCATCGTGGGCTACGAGTGCCTGGTCGGGCACCGGCCGTTCCGCGCGGAGAGCGCCGTCGCGGTGGCCATGATGCAGGTCCGCGACGAGCCGCCGCCGCTGCCGGCGACGATCCCGGGGCCCACCCGGGAGCTGATCGAGGCGGTCCTGGTCAAGGACCCGG
>DASQMQ010000635.1:0-4527 GCA_035645455.1 Pseudonocardia sp. | reverse complement strand
ACGCCGTCCGCGGTGCACTCCACGTCCAGCCAGGCCTCGCCCGCCCCGTCGGGGTAGGCGTGGTCGGCCACGTTGGCCAGGGCCTCGTGGGTGGCCAGCACCAGGTCCTCGACCAGCATCTCGTCCAGCCCGTGCCCCTCGGCCCAGCTCGCCACCTCGCGCCGCACGCCGGCCAGCCGGTCGGCGAGCGGTGCCCCGGCGACCCGCAGCCGCAGCGGGGGCGGCGGACGGGCGGGGGCGCGCATGTCCGACCTCCGTACGGGCCGCCCCGCGGTTCGAGGCGATCACCGCCGAGGTACCCGAAGCGGTGCGCACCCAACCGGAGGGCGCGCCGGGCAACGCCGCTGGACTAAGGTCGCGCGACGAGGCGGGACCCGTCAGCCGCCGCCGGGCGGGAACGGCCCGGTCCTCCGGGGGAGGGTCGGCATGCACGGACCGGCACACCCCGACCGGGTCGCCGACCTGCTCGACGTGCGGGTCCGCCGGTCCGGCGCCACCGCCGTGGTCGAGCTGACCGGCGAGATCGACATGGTCACCGCCCCGCAGCTGGCCGAGGTGCTCCGGCACCTGCTGGAGCAGCGGTGTTCGCCGGTCGAGGTCGACCTGGCCGGCGTCCGGTTCCTGGCCGCGGCCGGGCTGGCGGCCCTGGTCGAGGCCCACCACCGGTACCAGGACGACGCGGCCCGGCTGGTGCTCGTCCGGCCCACCCCGGTCTGCGCCCGGTTGCTGGCGATCACCCGGTTGGACGCCACGCTGATCATCGGCTGAGCAGTTCCCGGTCGGCCGCGGTCCTCGGCGCACGTCGGCGACGGACGTCGGCCGTCCCGGTCGGACCGGGTCGGCATGGATCGGGCGCTGCGGACGTTGGGGCCCGACGTGGATCGAGATGCGGGTCGACGGGCGCCGATGGCGGACCGGACGTGGCTGGTCGCGGTGGCCGCGGCGCTCTGGGGGACCGACGGGCTGCTGCGGCTGCCGCTGGCCGGCCAGCTCCCGGCGGCCACCATCGTGTTCTGGGAGCACCTGCTCATCGTCGCGGTGCTGACGCCGTTCCTGCCCTCCGCGGCGCGCGCGTTCCGGTCGGCGACCGGCCGGGAGAAGCTGGCCCTGGTGCTGATCGGGGTGGGCGCCTCGGCGGTGGCGACGGCGCTGTTCACCCAGGCCTTCCGGTACGGCGACCCGGTCACCCCGCTGGTGCTGCAGAAGCTGCAACCGGTGATCGCCGTGGTCGCCGCGGCGGCGCTGCTGGGCGAGCGGTTCCGGCCCGGGTACTGGATGTTCGCGGTGCCGGCGCTGCTCGGGGCCTGGCTGGTGTCGTTCCCCGACCCGCTGGACGTCGCCCCGACCGCCGTGATCGCCGCACTGCTGGCCGTCGGCGCGGCCGCGCTGTGGGCGATCGGCACGGTGCTCGGCCGGATGGTGAGCGTGCGGATGCGCAGCCGTGACGTCACCGTGCTGCGGTTCGCGATCGGGCTGCCGGCCAGCGCGGTGGTGCTGCTCGCCCAGGGCGCCCCGATCGCGGTGACCCCGGCCCAGCTCGGCCCGCTCGTGCTGCTGGCGCTGGTGCCGGGGCTGCTCGGGCTCAGCCTGTACTACCTGGGCCTGAAGGCCACCCCGGCGTCCCGGGCCACGCTGGCCGAGCTGGCCTTCCCGGTGACGGCCGCGCTGATCGGCGTCGGGCTGCTCGGCTCGGAGCTCAGCGCCACCCAGTGGCTCGGCCTGATCGTCGTCATGGCCGCGGTCACCGCCCTGGGCCTGCGCGAACGCACCCCCACCCCGACCGTCCTCACGCCCGCCCCGGTCCGGTAGTTCAGGAAGGCCACCTTCCTGAACCGGTGGTTCAGGAAGGTGGCCTTCCTGTCCTGAGAGGCCCTGAAGGTGGCCTTCCTGAACCAGGTCAGAGGGGGTCGTCGGGGCGGAGGCGGTCGAGCAGGCGGCGGTCGCGCTTGGTCGGGCGGCCGGCGCCGCGCTCGCGGCGGGCCACCGGGACGGCGGCCTCCGGCGGCGGGGGCGGGGTGTGGTCGATGAAGCAGGTCGCCGCGTCGGCCGGGCCGACCCGCTTCTGGATCACCCGGACCACCTCGACGATCCGGGTGGTGTCCCGCACCCGGGCGCGGACCCGGTCGCCGGGCTGCACCGGCGTCGCCGGTTTGGCCGGCCGGTCGTTGACCCGGACGTGCCCGCCCCGGCAGGCCGCCGCGGCGTCCGGGCGGGTCTTGGTCAGCCGGACCGCCCACAGCCAGCGGTCCAGTCGGGTCGACTCCACGGGGGCGATGATGGCCCGCCGGGCCGTCCGGCGGCGACCCGGATCTCACCGCTCCCGGCGCAGCACCCCCACCACCTGCCGGACCCGCGGGTCGGCGCGCAGCTCCTCCAGCGACTCCGGCAGCGGCAACCGCCAGTTCGGGTACTCGTCCACGGTCCCGGGCAGGTTGGGTTGGCGCACCTCGCCGATGACGTCGTAGGGCGAGACCAGCACCAGCCGCGACCGGCTGCGGGCCAGCAGCGCGTGCATGGCGACGATCACCTGCTCGACGGTCGGTTCGGTGCTGTCGAGCAGCCCCTCGGACCGCAGCAGCGCGAGCAGTTCGGCGCGCTCGGCGGCGGCCTTGGCCTCCTCGGCCGCGACGTCGCCGAGCAGGCCCAGTTCGGCGCGGGCGCGGACGTGCTCGCCGGACCAGAACCCGGCCGCGGTGGGCAGGTCGTGGGTGGACACGGTCGCGACCGAGTCCTCCGGCCAGCGCGCCGGCGGCAGCAGTGGCTCACCGGGGGCGTCGATGTCGCGGGTGAACCACAGCACCGACGAGCCCAGCATCCGCCGCTCGGCCAGGCCCTCGGTGACCTCCGGCTCGACCGTGCCCAGGTCCTCGCCGATCACCAGCGCGCCGGCCCGGTGCGCCTCCAGGGTGAGCACGGCGAGCATCACCTCGGCGTCGTAGTGCACGTAGGTGCCGCGGTCGGCGGTCTCGCCCGGCGGTACCCACCACAGCCGCCACAGCCCGGCCACGTGGTCGATGCGCAGCCCGTCGGCCTGGCGCAGCAGCGCCCGCAGCAGGTCGCGGTAGGCGGCGTAGCCGGTGGCGGCCAGCCGGTCGGGCCGCCACGGCGGCAGGCCCCAGTCCTGGCCCTGCTGGCTGAACGCGTCCGGCGGCGCGCCGACCCGCACCCCCATCGCCAGCACGTCCTGCAGCGCCCAGCCGTCGGCGCCCTCCGGATCGCAGCCGACGGCCAGGTCGTGCACGATCCGCACGCCGGCCGCCCGCGCGTCCACCTGCGCCTGGACCAGCTGGGCCTGCACCTGCTGCTGCACCCAGGCGTGGAACCGCACCCGCGGGGCCAGCTCGGCGCGGGCACGGGCCACCCCGGGCGCGGACGGCGAGCGCAGGTCGGCCGGCCACCGGCTCCACCGGCCGCCGTAGCGCTCGGCGAGCGCGCAGTAGATGGCGAACTCCCACAGGTCGTCGCCGACCCCGTCGGGTTCCGGGCGCCCGTCGGCCCGCCAGAGCAGCTCCAGCGCCGACCGCTTGGCCGCCCACACCCGGTCGTGCTCGATCCGACCGTCCGCCCCGGCCGGCGCGGTCTCCGGGCGCAGCGCGTCCACCTCGGCCCGGGTGGCGTCATCGGCGCGCTGGTAGGCCGGCAGATCGGTGATCCGCAGGGCCAGCGCGGTACCGAACCGGCGGCTGGAGGGCGTGTAGGGCGACGGCTGCACCGGCGGGACCGGGGTGATCGCGTGCAGCGGGTTGAGCAGCACCGCGTCGGCGCCGTGCTCCGCGCCGGTCCACGCGGCGAACGCGCGCAGGTCGCCGAGGTCGCCGATGCCCCACGAGTCGGCCGAGTGCAGCGCGTAGAGCTGCAGCATCCAGCCCCAACCCCGGGCCGGCTCGGGCAGCGCCGGCGGGGCGACGACCACGGTCACCACCTGGTCGGCGGTCTCCAACCGGTACCAGCCCGCGGCCAGACCGGCCGGCAGCTCGGTGACCTCCCGGCGGGCGCCCTGCTCGTCGACGAGCACGCCGGGCACCGGCAGCGGGCGGCCGCGGTCGGTGCGGACGGCGATCGTGGCGGGCAGCCGTCCGGCGCGGGCCCGCTCGTCGGCGACGGCCAGCGCCGCCCGCACGGCCTCCGGGCTGCCGGCGTCGACGTCGAGCAGGGCGAGCACCCGGACGACGACATCGGCGTCCACCACGACCCGTTTCCGCTCCCCGTCGCGGTACTCGGTCGCCACTCCGTGCAGGGCCGCCAGCCGGTCCAGGTCCGTGTCCACACCGCTTCGTTCCCCGCGTCGCGCGGCCCCATGCCCCGGTCGGGCGGCCACCACCCGAATTTCTCGGAGAGCCTGCTGACCAGCGGGAACACACCCCCGACCGGTACCGGGACGGGGAGTCGCCGGGTGCTAGGTTCCGATCCCACGCTGCGGTCGGCCGGTCGGAGGGGGAGTACGTGCCCGAGTTTGCGAGCGGTCCCCCGGCCCGGCGCCGCGGTCCGATCGCCCCGGGCGGGGTTGCGCGGTGAGCACACCGATCC
>DASQMQ010000634.1:0-3398 GCA_035645455.1 Pseudonocardia sp. | reverse complement strand
GTTCGGGATGGGTTTCCTGCTCCCGCTGCTGTCCTGGACCGCCACCTTCGTCGGACCGCTGCCGTGGGTGGCGCTGACCGTCGCCGAGTCGGTGTTCGTCGGGCTGGCCGGGGCCGGGATGGCCGTGGTGTCGCGGCTGCCCGGCTGGCCGGTGTGGGCCGCGGCGGTGTGGATCGCCGGCGAGGCGCTGCGCGGGCGGGTGCCTTTCGGCGGCCTGCCCTGGGGCCGGGTCGGGTTCGGCCAGCCCGACGGGCCGCTGCTGCCGGTGGCCGCCATCGGCGGCGAGCCGCTGCTGTCGTTCGTCGCGGTGCTGGCCGGGCTGGCGCTGGGCGAGCTCGGGCGCCGGGCGGTGGCGCTGCGCTCCACCGATGAGGCCGGCCCCCGCAGCCTCGCCGCACCCGCCCTGGTGGTCGTCGCGGCGCTGGCCGCGGGCCCGCTGGCCGGGCTGGTGCCACCCAGCCCGGGGGAGGGCGGTGCGGCGGGCGCCGGGCGCACCGTCACCGTGGCCGCGATCCAGGGCAACGTCCCCCGGCTCGGGCTGGACTTCAACGCCCAGCGCCGCGCGGTGCTGGACAACCACGTCCGGGTCACCGAGCAGCTCGCCGCCGAGGTCGCCGCCGGTGCCCGGGCCCGCCCGGACCTGGTGATCTGGCCGGAGAACTCCAGCGACATCAGCCCGCTGCGCAACCCCGACGCCGCCGACGCCATCGACCGCGCCGCCCGTGCGATCGGCGCCCCGGTGCTCGTCGGGACCGTGCTGTCCAACGACGACGGCACCACCACCAACTCCGCGCTGGTGTGGCAGGCCGGGACCGGGCCCGTCGCGCGCAACGACAAGCGCCGCGTGCAGCCCTTCGGCGAGTACATCCCGTGGCGGGACTTCTTCCGGTTCTTCTCCCCCTACGTCGACCGCGGCGGCAACTTCGTGCCCGGCCCCGGCCCCGGTGCGGTGGACATGGCCGGGGTGCGGGTGGGCATCGCGATCTGCTGGGAGATCGCCTTCGACGACCTGGTCGCCGAGAGCGTGGACGCCGGTGCGACGCTGCTCGCGGTACCCAGCAACAACGCCACGTTCGGGCTGTCGGAGATGACCTACCAGCAGCTGGCCATGTCGCGGGTGCGCGCGGTCGAGCACGACCGGCCGGTGGTGGTGGCCACCACCAGCGGGGTCAGCGCCATCATCGCCCCGGACGGTGCGGTGACCGGGCGGACCGGCCAGTTCGAACCGGGGATCCTGGTCGATCAGCCGGCGCTGCGCGACACCACTACGCTGGCCACCCGGTGGCGATCCATACCCGAGTGGGTGCTGGTCGCGTTGTCGGTGGGGGCCGTGGGCACCGCGGTGGTCGCCCGGCGGCGCGCCAGGCGCGGCAGAGAGGACGAGCATGGCTGAGCCCACGGGGCCGGTGTTGGTGGTCATCCCGACCTACGAGGAGCGGGACAACCTCCGACCGGTGCTGGCGCGGCTCCATCGGACCGTGCCCGACGCCGACGTGCTGATCGTCGACGACGCCAGCCCGGACGGCACCGGCGAGCTCGCCGACGAGCTGGCTGCCGAGGACCCCCGGATCCGGGTGCTGCACCGCACCGGCAAGGCCGGGCTGGGCGCGGCCTACCTCGCCGGGTTCGCCGAGGCGCTGGCGGAGGGCTACCCCGTGGTCGTCCAGATGGACGCCGACGGGTCGCACCCCCCGGAGGCGCTGCCGGCCATGCTGGACGCGCTCGAGGGGGAGGGCGGGGGTGACGGCGAGGGCGCCGACCTGGTCCTCGGGTCCCGGTACGTGCCCGGCGGCGAGGTGCGCAACTGGCCGGCCCACCGGCAGTGGCTCTCCCGCGGCGGCAACCTCTACTCCCGGGTCGCCCTGGGTGTCCCGATCCGCGACGTGACCGCCGGCTACCGCGCGTTCCGCCGGCAGGTGCTGGTCGAGCTGGACCTGGCGACCGTCTCCTCGCAGGGCTACTGCTTCCAGATCGACATGGCGTGGCGGGCGGTGCAGTCCGGGTTCCGGGTGGTCGAGGTGCCGATCACGTTCACCGAGCGCCAGCGCGGCAAGTCCAAGATGAGCGGCGCGATCGTGGGCGAGGCGCTGTGGCAGGTCGCCCGCTGGGGCACCCGGCGGCTGGTGCACCGCTCCGGCCCGCCCACCGCTGCCGGTCCCGCCACCCCCCGTCCGGACGGCCCCGGTTCCGAGGACCCCGTCCGCGACCCCGCCGGCCCGCCCGGCCGACCGGCCCCGTCCCGGGCTGATGCCGCACCTCGGGCCGATCCGGTGCCCGACGGCCAGGTGCCCGACGGGTCGGTCCGCGCGTGACCTCCGGCCCCATCGGTCCCGAGCGCGAGGAACTGGGCTGGGACCTGTTCGGTGCGGCGACCCGCGAGCTGGCCGAACTCGTCGAGGCCGACGGTTACCGGCCCGACATCGTGCTGGCCATCGCCCGCGGCGGGCTGTTCGTCGCCGGGGCCCTGGGCTACGCCCTCGACGTCAAGAACCTGCACGTGGCCAACGTCGAGTTCTACACCGGGGTGGACGAGCGGCTGCCGGTGCCGATCATGCTGCCGCCGGTGCCGAACGCGATGGACCTGTCCGGGTCGCGGGTGCTGGTCGCCGACGACGTGGCCGACACCGGGGCCACCCTCAAGCTGGTCCGCGACTTCTGCAGCGGCGTGGTCGCCGACGTGCGCTGCGCGGTGGTCTACGAGAAGCCGCACAGCACGGTGCAGTGCGAATACGTGTGGCGGCGCACCGACCGGTGGATCAACTTCCCGTGGTCGACGCTGCCGCCGGTGGTCGCCCGCGCCGGTCAGGTCCTCGACGCCTGATCCGGCCGCCCGTCCGGGACCCGGACAGACGCCGGGGCCAGGTCGTCCGGTGCGGACGACCCGGCCCCCGGGTCTTGACGGCGCTCGCGTCAGGCGATGTCGCGACGACGCTCGGCGAGCAGTTCCAGGCGCTCGGCGAGCAGTACCTCCAGGTCGGCCACCGACCTGCGCTCCAGGAGCATGTCCCAGTGCGTGCGCGGCGGCTTGGCCTTCTTCTGCTCCGGCTCGGTGCCGTCCACCAGCTTGGAGATGCTGCCGTGCAGGCGACACTCCCAGGTGTGCGGCGGCTCGGCGTCGTTCGCGAAGGGCACTTCGAAGTCGTGCCCGCGCGGGCACGCGTAGCGCATCGACTGCCGCGGCGCGAGGTCGTGGTTGCGGTCGGTCTCGTAGCTGACAGCCCCGAGCCGGCTGCCACGGAGCACGCGGTCGGCCATGCGTCATCCTCCCCTTCACCAGCCGAGGGAGCCTCCCTCGGCCTTCACCATCGGGTGTAACGTCTACGGAGCCGACGTGTATTCCCGCTCTTCCGAGCGACGCGCGATCAGGTGCCGGTCGTCACGCGACCGACACCGGAAGT
>DASQMQ010000633.1:0-16585 GCA_035645455.1 Pseudonocardia sp. | reverse complement strand
GGCGCCCTGCGCGGGCTCCTGCTCGACGTCGAGCACCTCGCGGCGCACGACCCCCCGGACGATCTCGGGCTGACCGGCGACGACGGTGCGGACCACCCGGATCCGCTCCACCGGCACCAGCTCCTTGGTGACCACCACGCGCTCCTCGTAGCGGATCACCTCGTGCACCTCCTCGCCCAGCGCCGCGCCGGGCTCGGCGACCCGGGCCGCGACCGGGACCTCCTCGTGCTCGACGGTCACCTCCTCGCGGGTGACCTGGACGGTGAAGGTCTGCTCCTCGGTGACGGCGAACTTGCGCACCCGGACCCGGCCGGTGACCACGGTCTCGGTGGAGACGCGCAGCTCCTCCTCGTGCCGGACCGCCCAGCCGTCGCCGGCGCCGGGCGTCGCCGGGATCCCGGGCGACAGCGCTGCGGGATGCGCTGCGGCCGCAGCCGGCTGGCCGCCGGCCTCGGCGGGCGCCACCCGCAGGGCTGCGGCAGCGGCGACGAAGTCCCGGTGCAGCCGGATGCCGTCGTCGTGGCTGATGCGCTCGGGCGGATCGCCGTGCGGCGCGGCCCGGACCTGCGCGGCGCCGTACGGGACGCGCAGGCCCGATCCGTCGTGCTCGGCACGGTCCAGCGGGACGAGCGCGGGGGGCCCGCTCCCGTCGTCCACCGCGGCCCAGGTCGGTCGGCCGGTGGCGTCGTCGGTGTAGACCGCCACCACCCGGCCCAGCGGGTCGGTGTCCGTGCCGGTCACCGTGCTCCCGATCCACGTCCGCGGGTCGTCGTCACCGGCAATGCTCACCCGGTCGCCTCCTTGGTTCCCGGCGCCGCGCGGCGCCACCACGGGGATACCCGTCCGCGGCCCGATCACCCGTACCGACCCACTCTGCTTATCGCGAGAATGTTTGAGACTGTACTATCTGTAGGACAGCATTCCGCGGAAGGACACCGATGCCACCCCCCACCCACGACCTGCTGTTCGGCACGTTCCTCACGCCGGCCGCGGACCGCGCCGCGGAGGTCGTCGCCCTCGCCGAGCTGACCGAGCGGGTCGGTCTCGACCTGGTCAGCGTGCAGGACCACCCGTACCAGCCGGCCCACCTGGACGCCTGGACCCTGCTGTCGGTGATCGCCGCCCGGACCCGGCGGATCACCGTCGCACCGAACGTGGCGAACCTGCCGCTGCGGCCGCCGGCCGTGCTCGCCCGCAGTGCGGCGACCCTGGACCTGCTCAGCGGCGGCCGGGTCGAGCTCGGCCTGGGCGCGGGGGCGTTCTGGGACGCCGTCGCCGCGCAGGGCGGCCCGCGCCGCTCCCCCGGCGCGGCGGTCACCGCGCTGACCGAGGCCGTCGAGGTCATCCGCGCCATGTGGACACCCGGGCGCGGGATCCGGTTCGCCGGCGAGCACTACCGGCTCGACGGCGCCAGACCGGGCCCGGCCCCCGCCCACGACATCGGCATCTGGCTGGGCGGCTACCAGCCGCGGATGCTGCGGCTCACCGGCACCACCGCCGACGGCTGGCTGCCCAGCGCGCCCTACCTGCCCCCCGAGGAACTGGCCGCGGCCAACGCCGTGATCGACCGGGCCGCCGAGGACGCCGGGCGGTCCCCGGCCGACGTGCGCCGGCTCTACAACATCGGCGGCTCGTTCACCGGCACCGGCCGGGAGTTCCTCCGCGGCCCGGCCGCGGTGTGGGCCGAGCAGCTCGCCGAGCTCACCCTGACCGAGGGCATGACCGGCTACGTCCTGATGGCCGACGACGCCGACACGATCCGGCGCTTCGCCGCCGAGGTCGCCCCCGCCGTCCGGGAGCTGGTGGCCGCCGAGCGCGCCGCGCCGAGCGCGCCCCGCCCCGCCGTCCGGGCCGAGCCGGCCCGGCCCGGCGCGGTGTCGCGATCCGTCCTCGCCGCCGTCCCCACCCCCGACGACGGCGCCCGGCTGAGCCCCGAGCGGGTCTGGGACGAGGCCGACCGCCCGACCGGCCCGGCTCCCGACCCGGAGCGGGTCTACACCCCGCACGAACAGGCCGCCGGCCGGCACCTGGTCGACGTGCACGACCGGTTGCGCGCCGAGCTGACCCAGCTGCGTGACATCGCCGAGCAGGTCGCGGCGGGTGCCCTCGACGCCGGCGCCGCCCGGTCCGAGCTGCAGGCGATGACCCTGCGGCAGAACGACTGGACGCTCGGCGCGTACTGCGCGTCCTACTGCCGGATCGTCACCGGCCACCACACCGTCGAGGACCGGAGCCTGTTCCCGCACCTGCGCCGGGCCGACCCGCGGCTGGCCCCGGTGGTCGACCGGCTCGCCGAGGAGCACCACGCCATCCACGGGGTGATCGAGCGGGTGGACCGGGCGCTGGTCGCGCTGGTGTCGAAGCCGGACGGGCTGGTGGAGCTGCGGGGGGCGATCGACCTGCTCACCGACACCCTGCTGTCGCACCTGTCCTACGAGGAGAACCAGCTGGTCGAGCCGCTGGCCCGGCTCGGCTCCTGAGCCGCCGCGGGCCCCGGGGTCGTTTCCGCTCAGCGGGAACCACCCCGTGGAGCACGGACGGCGGTTGTCCGAGCGCGGGCCCGGCCGGTTACCTGGGCGCCGTCGGCGATGTTGGAGGCCCCCGGTGAAGCCCTTCGTGATCAATCGGCACGGTCGGATCGTGTTCCCGGCCACCGTGCTCGGTGCGCTGGACTTCTCGGTGCTCGACACCCTCGAGCAGTTCTCGGCGGTGATCGGGCGGGACTTCGAGGCCAAGGCCCCGGCCGGCACCGACATCCTGGACCGGGTCGAGGCCGGCGCCTACCCGGACCGGTTCGCCCTGCTGCGCGACCTGGGGCAGAACCTGTACTGGGTCAACCGGTACGCGCTGCCGATGTTCGACAAGCGGCCGACCCGGTGGCGCGACCTGCCGCGCCGCCGCCACGACGTGTTCCTGCCGCTGCTCACCCCCTGGGAGGACGGCGACCGCAAGATCGCCGCGGTCGGGCGCGGCTACGCGGAGCTGCCCGCCACCTGGGACGCCGACGCCGAGGACGGCATCTTCGAGCTGCTGTTCGACGTGTACCGGCACAAGCGCCACCACGCCACCGAGCTGCCACCGGTCCCGCCGACCGTGGGCGAGATGCTGGCCACCCCGGACCGGTTGACCCTGGTGCTGCCCCGGCACGACCCGGACTACCGGGTGTTCTCCGCCGACGAGATCCTGGACGCCCACGAGACCGTCCCCGAGCTGGAGGCGCTGCGGCGCTGGGCGATGGTGCTGCACAACCAGCACGCCTGGCTGCGCGCCGAGGGCGAGCTGCGCCCGATCGGCTCGATCGGCGACGACGACTTCGTGATCGCCTACCACCCGCGCAGCCGCGAGGTGGCGGCGTTCCTGGACCGCGTCCGGGCGGCCGCCACCGACGGGGCACCGCAGCCGGCCCCGGCGGGCCGGGTCGCGGCCCGGCAACCGGTCGAGGCGAAACCCCCGATCCGGCCCTACCCCCCGGTGCGGGTGCGCGAGGCGTTCGCGGTGAAGCCGCGGATCGAGGCGCTCTCGGTGGTCCGCGGCGAGCTGGTCTGCAGCAACGCCGACGTGATCCGCAACGCCAGCTTCTCCTGGTCCCCGATGAGCGCCGCCGAGATCGCCGCCAAGACCGGCATCGAGCAGCGCCGCTACTCCGCCCGCCCGCTCGAGCAGCTGGCCCTGGACGCGGCGCGGTCGGCGCTGGAGCACAGCGGGCGGGCCCCGGAGGAGATCGGCGCGGTGCTGGTGGCCACCTGCACCAGCGACCGGCTGATCCCGTCGATCGCCTGCTGGCTGTCCGGCGAGCTGGGGATGCTGCAGACCCACGCCTCGGCCGACATCGTGGCCGCCTGCGCCGGGCTGCCCTACGGGCTGGCCGAGGCGGTCCGGCTGCTGCAGGAGGTGCACCGCCCGGTGCTGCTGGTCTGCGCGGAGAAGTTCTCCGACAAGATCGGCAGCGTGCGGACCTCGCGGATGATCTTCGGGGACGGCGCCGCGGCGCTGGTGGTCGCCCCGGCCGCCGACGGCTCCCCCGGTGACGTGCAGATCCTGCAGACCTACGCCAGCGGACCGGGCAGCGAGGTCAACTCGATCGTCTGGCCGAACCCCGAGTTCGACAACGACATCACCGTGTACGGGCCGGAGGTCAAGTCGCTGGTCCGCCGCTACCTCGACCAGATGCTCGGCGAGCTGCGCGAGCAGCGCGACCCCGACGACGCCGGGCGCTCGGTGCTCGACAGCGTCGAGCTGATCGTCCCGCACCAGGCGAACAAGACGATGATCGTCGACCTGGCCCGGCGCGCCGGACTCGCCGAGGACCAGCTCTACTTCAACATCGCCGAGATGGGCAACGTCTCGGCGGCGAGCATCCCCATCGCGCTGCACGACGCGGTCCGCGACGGCGCGATCACCCGGCCGACCCGGGTGTTCGCGCCCGGCTTCGGCGCCGGCGCGGTGGGCGGTTACGCCGTGCTCACCGTGGACCCGGCGGTCATCGCCGCCGAGCGCGACCCGGACGAGGTCCTCGCCGCGGCCGGCGCCACCGCACCCAGCGCCCCCACCAGCGACGACGTCCGGGTGGCGTTCGGCGAGTGAGCGGCCCGACCCCGAACCCGACCGACCCCGGTCGAACCGACCCCGAACCGACGGAGGGACCGCAATGCCCGATCAACAGGTGACCGACCAGAAGGTGGCCATCGTGACCGGCGGCGCGCGCGGGATCGGCGCCGCGATCACCACCGCGCTGGCCCGCTCCGGGGTGCACGTCGCGGCGGGCTACAGCAGCAACAGCCGAGCGGCCGAGGAACTGGCCGGCAAGCTCACCGCCGAGGGCGCCTCGGTGTCGGTGCACCAGGGCAACGTCGGGATCCCCGAGGACTGCCAGCGCGTGGTGGACGAGGTGCTCGAGCAGCGCGGCCGGGTCGACCACCTGATCAACAACGCCGGCGTGACGGTGGACAAGACGATGCGCAAGATGACCATCGACGACTGGCACGCGGTGCTGCGGATCAACCTGTCCGGGGCGTTCTACATGTCCAAGGCGGTGCTGGAGCACATGCTCGGGCGCGGCTCCGGACGGATCGTGAACATCAGCTCGGTGATCGGCCAGACCGGCAACATCGGGCAGGTCAACTACGCCGCGTCCAAGTCCGGGCTGTTCGGCATGACCCAGAGCATGGCCCGCGAGGTCGCCCGCAAGGGCATCACGGTGAACTGCGTGGCCCCGGGCTACATCGAGACCGAGATGGTCGCCGCGGTGCCGGAGAACGTCCTGGAGAAGATCGTCGCCGGGATCCCGGTCGGGCGGCTGGGCCAGGCCCACGAGATCGCCAGGGCGGTCCAGTTCCTGGTCGACGACGACGCCGGCTACATCACCGGCTCGGTGGTGTCGGTCAACGGCGGAATGGACATGTGACCCCCGCGTGAGCGGGCGCACACCGGGTAATCGACCGCAGTCCCGTCCCCGACCACCCTGAGGAGAGCCCATGGCCACCGGTGAGACCGGCTTCGACGACGTCAGCTTCGACCTGATCTCGGTGCAGTACCACTCGTTGAAGGCCGGGCACGACTACGGCCAGTACGTCCGCGACGCCGAGAACGCGGGCCGCGACGACATCGCCGAGTTCTTCCGCTCGGTGATGAAGCAGGACTCCGAGCGCGCGGCGCAGTGCCACGCGTTCCTGCGGGACCTGTCCGGCTCCAGCCAGTCGGGTCCGGCGGTCTCCTGACCGGACGGGGTGCGGGCGGCCGGAGCCGTCCGCCCGCACCCCGCCGGCTGCCACCCGGTCGGCGCCATACTGCCCCCATGCTCCGTGCCGGGGTCCTCGCCGCGTCCGCGCTCCTGCTGGTCGCCTGCTCGGCCGGCCCCGCCCCCTCGACCACCCCTGCGCCGACCACTGCGCCGACCACTGCGGCCCCGCCCGAACCGGTCGCGGTGTGCACCAACCAGCTCACCTACTGGGCCGGCGAGGATCTGCGCGGGGAGGACGGCGCCGGCTTCGACTACCAGCACCGCGGTCTGTCCAGCGAGCAGAACGACGCGCTGATCGCGCTCGTCGAGCAGGCCCGGGCCGGGGCCTGGAGCCCGCAGCAGCTCACCACCGCGGCCCGCACCGCCTGCGAGGCGGTCGTCGCGGCCGATCCCACCGGCTACTGAGCGCCCGCCCGTCCGGTCGCCGCGGCTCCCCCGCGACGGGTGAGCCGGCGCCCCGTCCGGAGATCCCTCAGGTCCGGGCCGGGGTCAGCCGCAGCGCGGCGGCGACCACCTCGGCGGGCCCGACGTCCAGGCACTCGAGCTGGTAGGGGCAGCTGAACCGGCGGCAGGGGGTGCACGGGGTGGGCCGGCCGAGCACGGCGGCGGGCACCGACCTCGGTTCGTACTGCCCGACCAGTTCGGTGCCGGCGAACAGCACCACCACCGGGGTGCCCACGGCGTCGGCCAGGTGGGTGCCGCCGCTGTTGTTGGCCACGACGACGTCGGCCCCGGCGAGCAGTCCGGCCAGGCCCGGCACGTCCAGCCCGCCGGCCAGGCCGACCGCCCCGGGCACGCCCGCGGCCACCCGCTCGACGAGGTCCCGCTCGGCGGGCGGCCCGGACACCACGACCGGCAGGCCGGCCGCGACCAGCCCGCCCACGACCTCCCGGAAGCGGTCCGCGGGGTAGCGCCGGGACGGGCACGACGCCCCGGGCAGCAGCACCGCGTACGGCCGGTCCGCGGCCAGGCCGGCGGCGGTGACCGCCTGGCGGGCGGCGGCCCGGGCGGAGTCGTCCACGCGCGCGTGCAGTGCGGTCCCGCGGCCGGGCACGCCGAGCCGGGCCAGCAGGTGCAGGGCCCGGTCGACCTGGTGCAGCCCGTCGTCGGGCGCGGGCACCCAGTGGGTCAGCCCGGCGCCGCCGAACTCCTTGGACAGGCCCGCCCGCACTCCGATCCCGGCCTGCTGGCAGACGTAGGCCGCGGGCCACGGCGACTGCGAGAACGAGGTGAGCAGCACGGCGGCGTCGTAGCCGCCGCCGGCGAGCCGGTCGACCAGGCCGGGGTCGGGCGGGCCGGGGGCCGGTTCGATCCGCTGCCAGGACACGCTCGCGACCAGCACCTGGTCGACCTCGGGCAGCAGGGGTGCCGCGGCGGCCCCGGCGGGCGAGGCGAGCAGGTCGATCCGGGCCTGCGGGGCGGCGGCGCGCAGGGCGGCCAGCGCCGGCCCGGCCAGCAGCACGTCGCCGAGGTTGTCCGGGCGCACCACCAGCACCCGGCGCAGCGCTTCCCACCGGACCGGGGGGCCGGCGAGGGCCGCGGGGTGCTCGAACGGGTCGGCGATCACAGCGTTCGGTACCCGTGGACCGGGGTCCCAACCGTTTCCCGGCCGGTGGGCGGGGAAGTGCTACCCGGTGGTGATCGCGATGGTGCAGGGCGCGGCCGACCCGCGCCGGGACGGGGTGGCCGACTACACCCGCAACCTGGTCGGGGCGTTGCGCGCGGCCGGGGAGGCGGTCGAGCCGGTGCCGACCGGGGGTTCGCCGGCGTCCGTGCTGCGCGCGGCGCGCCGGATCCGGGCGCTGCGCCCCGACCTGGTGCACGTGCAGTTCGCGCCCTCGGCGTTCGGCTTCGCGCCGTGGGTCGGGCTGCTGCCGGACCTGGTGCCCGCCCCGGTGGTGACGACCCTGCACGAGTACGGCTGGTGGGCGGCGCCGGCCCGGATGCCGACGGCGGTGTGGTCGGCCGTGGAGCGGCGCGGCTGGTTCGACCGGGAGAGCTGGCGGCTCGTCCCCGCCGGCGCGGCCGCGGTCACCACGAACGCCGGGCACACCGGCGCGCTGCGCGCCCGGTTCGGCATCGACCCGGTGCCGATCCCGCTGGCCCCGAACGTCGCCGACGCCGGCCCGCAGCCGCGGGCGGCGACCCGGCGCCGGCTGGGCGTCCCCGAGGACGCCGAGGTGGTCGCGTTCTTCGGGTTCGTGCACCCGGTCAAGGGCGTCCGGTACCTGATCGAGGCGCTGGCCGCGCTGCGCGCCGCCGGCCGCGACCGGCTGCACCTGCTGGTGCTGGGCGGGTTCACCTCGCTGGCCCTGCCCGAGGACGAGGCCCGCGCCTTCCGCGACGAGCTGGTGCAGCGGACCCGCGCGGCCGGCGTCGGGGGCCACGTGACGATCACCGGGCACCTGCCGGCCGCCGAGGTCTCGGCGGCCCTGCATGCCGCCGACCTGGCCGCGTTCCCGTTCACCGCGGGCGCCACCACCAAGAGCGGCGCGCTGCTCTCGGCATTCGCGCACGGGCTGCCGACGATCGTCACGCCGGCCGACCCGCCCGACCCCGAGCTGGTCGACGGGCGCACCGTGGTGGTCGCGCCGCGCATCCGGGACGCCGGAGTGCTGGTCGAGGCGATCGCCCGGCTGCTGGACGACCCCGTTCTGCGCCGCCGGGTCGCCGCCGGGGGCGCCGCGCTGGGCGCCGGCCGCAGCTGGCCGGCCATCGCGCAGGCCCACCGCGCGCTCTACGACCGGGTGCCGGGGCGGGTCCGTGCCTGAGTTCCGCGACATCCTGGTGATCGACCTGCTGGGCGGGCTCGGTGACCTGGTGATGGTGCTGCCGGTGGTGCACGCGCTGGCCCGGCGGCACCCCGACGCCGCGCTGCGGGTGCTCACCCACGGCCCGGGCGACGCGCTGCTGCGCCACGATCCCGCGGTCACCGAGGTCCGGACGGCGGAGAAGGGCCGCGAGCGCGCCGCGGTCGTCACCGAGCTGGACCGGCGCCGACCGGACCTGGTGGTCAGCACCACCCGCTACGACGGCATCCCGGCCGAGATCGAGCACCGCGTCCCGCGCAGCGTGACCAACCTGTGGCGCGACCCACCGCCCGACGAGCCGGTCAGCCGTCGCTACCTGCGGATCCTGGCCGGCGAAGGCCTGGTCGACGACGAGTACTGGCCGCCGGTGATCCGGCTGACCGCCGACGAGCGCGCCCGCGGGGCGGCGGTCCTGGCCGGGCACGCGCCGCCCGGACCCCCGGTCGTCCTGGTGCCCGGGGCCGGGATGGCGGTCAAGCACTGGCCGCACTGGCCCGCGCTCGCCGCGGCGCTGGTCCGGCAGGGGACCCCGGCGCTGGTCGTCGCGGGCAGCCCGGCCCCCGGCCCGTGGGCGGCCGAGCTGGCCGTCCCGCTGCCCGCCACGGACCTGCGCGGGCTGGCCGCGGTGTTCGCCGCGGTCGCCGACCGGGACGGCGTGGTCGTCGGGCCGGACACCGGGCCGGTCCGGGTGGCCGCCGCGGCGGGCGCCCGCACCGTCGGGCTGTTCGGCCCGACCGCCGCCGCCCGCTACGGCGTGGCCGAGCCCGCCCCGCCCGGCCGCGCGCCGGCGGTCGACCTGCAGGGCCTGCCCGGCTGCCCGCACCGCCGCCCGACCGCGATCACCGAGCAGGTCTGCTGGTGGGCGGCGACCTGCCCGCTGTCCCCGGCCGGCCCGGCCTGCATGGCCGCGATCGGACCGGACGAGGTGGTGCGCGCGGTCCGGGGGGTGGCCGAGGTTTGAGCCCGGCCAGGGCGGCGACCACGCTGGTATGACGATCGAGGTTCTCCTCCCGACCTGCGCGCGGCCGGTCGAGCTGGCCACCACCCTGGCCGGGCTCGCCGCCCAGGAGCACCCGTTCGACGTCCTGGTCAGCGACCAGTCCCCCGGGCCGGCCTCGTTCGACACCGAGCCGGCCCGGACGATGGCCCGGGTGCTGCGCAGCCAGGGCCGGCAGGTGCGGATGGTCCGGCACCTGCCGCGCCGGGGGATCACCGAGCACCGCGCGTTCCTGCTCGCCTCCTCGACGGCCGACCGGGTGCTGTTCCTCGACGACGACGTCTGGCTGGCCCCGGGCACGGTCGCCCGGCTGCACGACGCGATCGACCGGCTCGGCTGCGGCATGGTCGGCTGCGCCATGCAGGGCCTGTCCTACCTGGACGACGAGCGCCCCGACGAGCTGGTCGCGTTCGAGCGCTGGCCGGGCCGCCCGGAGCCGGAGCGGCTGGAGCCGGGCACCCCGCAGTGGGAGCGCTGGCGGCTGCACAACGCGGCCAACCCCGCCCACCTGGCCCGGCGGCACGTCCGCCCGGGCGAGGCGTGGGTGGCCTACAAGGTCGCCTGGATCGCCGGCTGCGTGCTCTACGACCGCGCCGAGCTGGTCGCGGCGGGCGGGTTCGACTTCTGGCGGGAGGTCCCGGAGAACGCCGTCGGCGAGGACGTGGTGGCCCAGCAGCGGGTGATGGAACGCGCCGGCGGCGCCGGGATCCTGCCGTCCGGGGCGGTGCACCTGGAGTCGGCGACCACCATGCCGGACCGGCCGGTCACCGCGGACGCGGTGCTGCGCGCGGTCGTCGCCACGGGCTGATCAGCCCGGATGCGGTGCCCACCGACCCTGGTGGCGCGCCCCGGTCCACCGGGCGGGAGGATCAGCGCGGTGCCCCCGCGACGGCCCACCGGTCGGCGCCCGTTCGCCGGTCGCCCGACCTCCGGGCGGCCGAACCGGACCGGTCGACCGCATGTTACGAGACCGTTATGGCCGAGATCACCGCGCAGGGTTGACCGCACCGGTTGTTAGCGCTCACATTGAGCCCTTCGTCCGGCGGGCACGAGCCCTGGCTCGTGCCGCGACGGCAGACGTCTCGAGGAGGAGATGACGTGCGGAAGAAGCTCGGAATGGCTGCCGTGGGTGCTGCGCTGGCCCTCACGATGGCCGCCTGCTCCGGCGGTGGAGCCGGCAGCGGTAGCGGCCCGGAGGCACCGGCCGGTGGCGGAGCCCCGGCCGAGGAGCTGCTGGTCGGGGTGTCGATGCCGACCCAGACCTCGGAGCGCTGGATCGCCGACGGCAACGCCGTGCGCGACCAGCTCGGCAAGGCCGGCTACCAGGTCGAACTGCAGTACGCCGGGGACGACATCCCGACCCAGTCCCAGCAGGTCGACCAGATGATCACCCAGGGCGCCGACCTGCTGGTCATCGCCGCGATCGACGGCACCGCGCTGAGCAGCCAGCTGCAGGCGGCCGCGGACGCCAACATCCCGGTGATCGCCTACGACCGGCTGATCCGGGACAGCGAGAACGTCGACTTCTACGTCACGTTCGACAACTTCCAGGTCGGCGTGGCGCAGGCCGAGGCCCTGCTCACCGGCCTGGGCATCAAGAACGCCGACGGGTCGGCGGGCGCCGCCACCGGGCCGTTCAACGTCGAACTGTTCGCCGGCTCGCTGGACGACAACAACGCCTTCTTCTTCTTCGACGGCGCCATGTCGGTGCTCCAGCCGCTGATCGACAGCGGCACCCTGGTGGTCAAGAGCGGCCAGACCGGCATCGAGCAGGCCGCCATCCTGCGCTGGCAGCAGGAGACCGCGCAGCGGCGCATGGAGGACCTGCTGACCTCGGCCTACAACGACGGCTCCCGGGTCGACGGGGTGCTCTCGCCCTACGACGGCCTGTCCCGCGGCATCATCACCGCCCTGCAGAACGCCGGCTACGGCAGCGCGGCGAACCCGATGGCCGTGGTCACCGGGCAGGACGCCGAGATCGCCTCGGTCAAGCTCATCGCCGACGGCGTGCAGAGCTCGACGATCTTCAAGGACACCCGGCTGCTGGCCGAGCAGGCCGTCACCGCGGCCGAGGCGTTCCTGGGCGGCGGCGAGCCGGAGGCCAACGACACCAAGACCTACGACAACGGGGTCAAGGTCGTGCCCTCCTACCTGCTGCCGGTGGAGACGGTGTTCGCCGACAACATCCAGCCCGTGCTGGTCGACTCCGGCTACTGGACGGCCGCCGAGGTCGCCAGCGGCCAGGCGGGCTGAGGCCCTTCCCGGTCACGGCCGGGCCCGGCAGCATCGGCTGACGGGCCCGGCCGCACCATCGCGCGAACCACGGTCCACGAGGACCACGAGGACGACGAGAACGACGAGGTCTGATGGACGACCACATCCTGGAGATGCGCCACATCACCAAGACCTTCCCCGGCGTGATCGCACTGGAGGACGTCAACCTGGCGGTGCGCCGCGGCGAGATCCACGCCATCTGCGGGGAGAACGGCGCGGGCAAGTCGACGCTGATGAAGGTGCTCTCCGGGGTGCACCCGACCGGCAGCTACGACGGCGAGATCGTGTTCGACGGCGAGCCGGTCCGGTTCGCCGGGATCCGCGACAGCGAGCACCTCGGCATCGTGATCATCCACCAGGAGCTGGCCCTGGTGCCGCACCTGTCCATCGCGGAGAACATCTTCCTGGGCAACGAGCGGCGCGGCCGCGGCGGGCTGATCGACTGGAACCGGGCCAACGCCGACGCCGCCCGGCTGCTCGACGAGGTCGGCCTGCGGGAGAACCCGGTCACCCCGGTCGGCCAGCTCGGGGTCGGCAAGCAGCAACTGGTGGAGATCGCCAAGGCGGTGTCCAAGGACGTCCGGCTGCTGATCCTGGACGAGCCGACCGCGGCGCTCAACGACAGCGACTCCGCGCACCTGCTCGACCTGCTGCGGCTGCTCAAGGACCGCGGCATCACCTCGATCATGATCTCGCACAAGCTCAACGAGATCACCGCCGTGGCCGACCGGACGACGGTCATCCGCGACGGCCGCACGGTCGAGACGATGGACATGGCCGAGCCCGGCGCCGGCCAGGAGCGGATCATCCGCGGCATGGTCGGGCGCGACCTGGACAGCTTCTACCCCGAGCGCGAGTCCGACCCGGGCGAGGAGGTGCTGCGGATCGAGGACTGGTCGGTCTGGCACCCCACCCAGGACCGCCTGGTGGTCGACGGCGCGAACCTGACCGTGCGGGCCGGCGAGGTGGTCGGCATCGCCGGGCTGATGGGCGCCGGGCGGACCGAGCTGGCGATGAGCGTGTTCGGCCGGTCCTACGGGCGCAACATCACCGGGCGGCTGTTCGTGCGCGGCGAGGAGGTGCGCGCCCGCACCGTCGCCGAGGCCATCGACAACGGCATCGCCTACGCCACCGAGGACCGCAAGCGCTACGGGCTCAACCTGATCGAGGACATCCGCCGCAACGTCTCCGCGGCCGGCCTGCGCAAGCTGTCGCGCCGCGGCTGGGTCAACGGCAACGAGGAGACCAAGGTCGCCGAGGAGAGCCGGCGCAGCATGAACATCAAGGCGCCCAGCGTGATGAGCGTGGTCGGCAAGCTCTCCGGGGGCAACCAGCAGAAGGTCGTGCTGTCCAAGTGGCTGTTCACCGACCCCGAGGTGCTGATCCTCGACGAGCCCACCCGGGGCATCGACGTCGGCGCCAAGTACGAGATCTACACCATCGTCAACCGCCTGGTCGCGGCCGGGAAGGCGGTGCTGGTGATCTCCTCGGAGCTGCCCGAGCTGCTGGGCATCTGCGACCGCATCTACACGCTGTCCGCCGGCCGGATCACCGGTGAGGTGCCGGTCGGCGAGGCCACCCAGGAGGGCCTGATGGCCCTGATGACCACCGAGAAGGAACTCGCCGGATGACCCAGACCGCGCCCAAGCAGACCGATCCGGCCGGGGAACCGGGGGCCACGCCGGCCGCGGCACTGCACGTCGGGACCAGCGACCTGCGCGCGCTGCTCACCCGCAACCTGCGCCAGAGCGGCATCTACATCGCCTTCGTCGCCATCGTCGCGCTGTTCGCGGTCCTGACCAACGGCGTCTCGCTCAGCCCGGGCAACATCACCAACATCGTCCTGCAGTACTCCTACATCCTGGTGCTGGCCATCGGCATGGTCATCGTGATCATCGCCGGGCACATCGACCTGTCGGTCGGCTCGGTGGTCGCGCTGACCGGGGCGGTCTCGGCGGTGCTGGTCATCCAGCAGGGGCTGCCGTGGTGGGTCGGCATGCTCGCCGCGCTCGGCGTCGGCCTGGTGGTCGGGGCCTGGCACGGGTTCTGGGTGGCCTACGTCGGCATCCCGGCGTTCATCGTGACCCTGGCCGGCATGCTGCTGTTCCGCGGCCTGACGCTGCGGGTGCTGGACAACATCTCGCTCTCCCCGTTCTCGTCGGAGTACCAGCAGGTGGCCAGCGGGTTCCTGAACGGCCTGCTCGGCGGCGACGGCTTCGACGCGTTCACCCTGCTGATCGGCGCGATCGCGGTGGCCGGCTACGGGGTCAGCGGGTTCCGCACCCGGCTGGCCCGGATCACCTACATGCAGCCGGTGGAGTCGTTCCCGCTGTTCGTCGCCCGGGTGGCGCTGGTCGGCGCGGTCGTGATGGCCTTCGCCTGGCAGCTCGCGCACGCCCGCGGCCTGCCGGTGGTGCTGATCATCCTGGCGGTGCTCGTGCTGGCCTACGGGGTGATCACCCGCCGCACCGTGTTCGGCCGGCAGGTCTACGCGATCGGCGGCAACCTGTCGGCGGCCCAGCTGTCCGGTGTGCGGGTGCGCACGGTCAACTTCTGGATCTTCGTCAACATGGGCTTCCTGTCCGCGGTGGCCGGGATCATCTACTCCTCGCGGTCCAACGGCGCCCAGCCGGCCGCGGGCAACATGTTCGAGCTGGACGCCATCGCCGCGGCGTTCATCGGCGGCGCCGCGGTGACCGGCGGCGTCGGCACCGTGGTCGGGGCCATGGTCGGCGGCCTGATCATGGCGGTGATGAGCAACGGCATGCAGCTGATGGGCATCGACCAGTCGATCCAGTCGGTGGTCAAGGGGCTGGTGCTGCTGCTCGCGGTCGCCTTCGACATCTACAACAAGCGCCGGGCGGCCGGCTCGCGCTGACCCGCCCGGCGGGGGTTGACGGGGCGGGAGACCGGGCGCACCGTCGGGGCATGGCTGCGCCGACGACGACGTCCGAGTCCCCCGCCCCGACCACCGACTCGTCGGCCGATTCGCTGGCCGCCTACGAGCCCACCCAGGAAGGGCTCCGGCTGCCCCGCCCGCCGGTCTTCGGGACCGTCGCCGAGGAGCGGCTGCACCGCAAGCAGCAGCTGGCCGGGGCCCTGCGGATCTTCGGCCGGTTCGGCTTCGGCGAGGGCGTGGCCGGGCACATCACGGTGCGCGACCCGGAGCACCCGGACATGTTCTGGGTCAACCCGTTCGGCATGTCCTTCCGCCACATCCGGGTGTCCGACCTGATCCTGGTCGACCACGAGGGCACCGTCCGGCACGGGAACCGGCCGGTGAACCGGGCCGGGTTCGTCATCCACTCCGCGGTGCACGCGGCCCGCCCGGACGTCGTCGCGGCCTGCCACGCGCACTCCGTGCACGGCAAGGCGTGGTCGTCGCTGGGCCGCCCGCTCGACCCGATCACCCAGGACGCCTGCGCGCTCTACGAGAACCACTGCGTGGTGACCGAGGGCGCCGGCGCGGTGGTCGTGGACGAGGAGTCCGCCCGCCTGCTCGCCGAGGGCCTCGGCGACAACGCCATGTGCTTCCACCGCAACCACGGCATCTTCACCGTCGGGGCGACCGTCGCCGAGGCGGCCTGGTGGTTCATCAGCACCGAGCGCAACTGCCAGGCCCAGCTGCTCGCCGAGGCCGCCGGCACCCCGGTGCTGATCGACCCGGCCAACGCCCGGTTCACCCGCGAGCAGACCGGCGGGGCGTACGCCGGGTGGTTCTCCTTCCAGCCGCTGTGGGACGAGGTCGTGCGCACCGACCCCGACCTGTTCGACTGAGCCCGCGACGACCGGCCTCAGCCGCCGGGACCGCGGCTGCCGGAGCCGCCGCGCAGGCCGCCGAGGCCGCCGAAGCCGGTGGTCGGCAGCGGCTGCGAGGGATCGGCGACGACCACCACGTCACCGGCGGCCAGCCCGGAGACGATCTCCGTGCGCACCGCCCCGACCGCGCCGACCCGCACCGGCACCGGGCGCACCTCGCCGTCGCGGAGCACGTCGACGGTGCGCTCGGCGCCGTCGGTGTGCACGGCGGAGGTCGGGACCGTGAGCGTCCCGACAACGTCGGCCAGCCGGATCGAGGCCGCGGCCCCCTGCCCGGCCGGGTACGGCCCGGTGGCGCCGGGCAGGGCGATGGTGACCGGGTAGGTGGCGGGACCGGCCGCGGAGGAGGTGGGCAACAGCCCGATCGACGCGACGCTGCCCTCCACCGGGGCGCCGCCGCCGTCCGGGGTGACGGTGACCGGGTTGCCCACCGCGACCCGGGCGACGTCGGCCTCCCCGACCGAGACCTCCACCTGGTAACCGCGGGTCGGCGGGATCACCACGGCCTGCACCGCGCCCGCCCGGCCGGTCACCCGGTCGCCGACGGCCAGGTCGAGCAGGCCGACCGTCCCGTCGACCGGGCTGGCCAGCACCGCCTGCGCCAGGTTCTGCCGGGCCACGGTGAGCTGGGCAGCGGCCGCGGCCACCGCCGCGCGGTCCGCGTCGAGCTGCTCGGCCGACGCCGGACCGGAGCGGCGGCCGGCGAGCGACGCCCCGGGCGCCACCGATCCGGCACCCGCTCCCCCACCGGCTCCGGGCCCGCCGCCCGCGGGGACGCCCCCGGCACCGGGCGCAACCGCGCCCGGTGCGACCGCACCGGGGATGCCGACGCCGGCCGGCGGCACCTGACCGGCGCCCGCGGTGGCCGGGACCGCGGCGGGCACGCCGGGGACTCCCGGCACGGCCGGGACACCGGGTCCGGGGAGCGGCAGGGCGGCGGGCGCG
>DASQMQ010000632.1:0-5963 GCA_035645455.1 Pseudonocardia sp. | reverse complement strand
AACCCGGGCCGGAGGGGGTGCGGACGGCGGCGGGTGTAGGGGGTGCGGGCGATCGGGGGGATGGGGCGGCGGGGGTCGATGCCGCCCAGGCGCTTGGCGATCCCGGCCAGTGGGCCGCGGGCCGCCGCGTTGAGGGCGTCGACGGCCCCGGCGGGCAGCCGTGCGACCAACCCGAGCCAGCGCGGCAGCGCGCCCATCGAGTAGTGCGCCGCGGGCCGCACCTTCCCGCGGTAGCGCTGGGCCAGGAACTCGGTCTTGTAGGCGGCCATGTCCACCCCGACCGGGCAGTCCCGCTTGCAGCCCTTGCAGGACAGGCACAGGTCCAGCGCCTCGGCGACCTCCGGGGACTGCCAGCCGCCGGTGACCACGTCCCCGGAGGCCATCTCGAACAGCAGCCGGGCCCGGCCGCGGGTGGAGTGCATCTCCTCGCCGGTCGCCCGGTAGCTGGGGCACATCACCCCGCCGTGGTCGGTGATGCACTTGCCGACGCCTAGGCAGCGCCGGGTGGCCCGGGTGAAGGACCCGCGGTCGTGGGCGAAGGCCAGCTCCGGTTCGTCGCGCAGGGTCGGCATGCCGACGAACACCCGCAGGTCCTCGTCCAGCTTCGCCGGGCGGACGATGCGGTCGGGGTTCATCCGGTCGTCCGGGTCCCAGATCGCCTTGAACTCCTCGAACGCCCGGATGACCGGCGGCGGGTACATCCGGGGCAGCAGCTCGGCGCGGGCCGAGCCGTCGCCGTGCTCGCCGGACAGCGACCCGCCGTGCGCGACGGCCAGGTCGGCGGCGTCCTCCATGAACACCCGGAACCCGGCGATGCCGCGCTCGGTGAGCAGGTCGAAGTCGATCCGGACGTGCAGGCAGCCGTCGCCGAAGTGGCCGTAGTAGGCCCCGCGGCGGTGGTGGCGGGCCAGCAGCGCGTCGAACTCGCGCAGGTAGCCGCCGAACCGCTCGGGCGGCACCGCGGCGTCCTCCCAGCCCGGCCAGGCCTCGCCGCCGTCCGGGGAGCGGGTGAGGATGCCGGCGCCGTCCTCGCGGATCCGCCACAGCGCCTTCATCCGGGCCGGGTCGCCGACCACGACGCTGGTGGCGCCGGAGCCGGCCATCGCCGCGACGACGGTGCGGGCCGCCGCCTCGGCCTCCGACCGGGTCTGCCCGCCGGTCTCCACGTACAGCCAGCCGCCGCCCTCGGGCAGGTACCGCGACGCCGTCTCGGTCGGGTGCGCCGCGCGCAGGGCCGCGATCAGCCCGGCGTCCATGCCCTCGATGGTCAGCGGGTCCAGCTCGCGCACCGCCATCACGTGGTCGGCGGCCAGGTAGGCGTCCGGGAAGCCGAGCACGGCCAGCGCCCTGGCCGGCGGCGACTCGACCAGCCGGACGGTGGCGGCGAGCAGCGTGGCGCAGGTGCCCTCGGTGCCGACCATCGCCTTGGCCAGGTCGAACCCGTTCTCCGGGAGCAGCTGGTCGAGGTTGTAGCCCGACACCCGCCGGGTCAGGTCGGGGAACGCGGTGCGGACGGTGTCGCCGTAGTGCTGCCCGAGCGCGCGCAGGGCGTCCGGGATGCGGCCGTGGGCCTCGCCGCGACCGAGGCCCAACCGCTCGCCGCGGTAGGTGAGCACGTCGAGGGCGTGCACGTTGTCGACGGTCTTGCCCCAGGCCACCGAGTGCGAGCCGCAGGCGTTGTTGCCGATCATCCCGCCGAGCGTGCAGCGGTTGTGGGTGGACGGGTCGGGTCCGAAGGTCAGCCCGTGCGGCGCGGCGGCGGCGCGCAGCTCGTCGAGCACCAGGCCGGGCTGGACGCGCGCGGTGCGGGCCTGCGGGTCGATCTCCAGCACCCGGTTCAGGTGCCGGGTGAAGTCCACCACCACCGCGGTGTTGACGGCCTGCCCGGCGATCGAGGTGCCGGCGCCGCGGGGCAGCAGCGGGACGTCGTGGGCGTGGCAGACGGCGACGGCCGCGGCCACGTCCTCCTCGTCGACCGGGGCCACCACGCCGATCGGCACCCGCCGGTAGTTCGACGCGTCCGCGGCGTACATCGCCCGGGTCGCGGTGTCGAAGCGGACCCGCCCGCGCACCGCCGCGGCCAGGTCGCGCTCCAGGCTCGTGGCTCCGCCGCTCAGGTCGTGCCCCCCGCCGGCTTCGTCCCGGACTCCGGCTTCGGTGCCGCGGGCTTCTCCGCCGCCCCGTGGCCGTGCCCGTGACCGTGGCCGTGCCCGTGACCGGCCGCTCCCCCGACGACCGGGTCACCGGCCCGCAACGGCGCCCCGTGATAGCGGCCCTCGTGAGCGATGATCGGGCGCTGGTCGCCGGCCAGTTCGGGGTGCTTGGCCTCCAGCCGCTGCCGGCGGTCCCACTGCCGCTGCAGCCCGGTGGTGTACTCCCGGTTCCCGGCGTAGGTGCCGCGCCAGGTCTGCGGCATCTGCTCCTTGCTCAGCCCGGCGTCGGCCTGCCCGCCCAGGCTGAACCCGGCCGGCACCTTCCGCGTCGCGCCCCCGCAGTCCGGGCACCCCGGCGCCTCGGCGTCGAACCCGGCGAGCTGCTCGAACCGCAGCCCGCACTCGCAGCGGTACACGTAGATCGGCATGAGACCCCTCCGGGTCGTGCGTGAGTTTCCTGCCTATAGGCATGAAACGCACGCACGACCCCTGGTCACCAGTTCTCGACGGAGTTGGTCAGGATGGTGGCGATGTCGTCCTCGGTGGGCGTCTTCGGGCAGGTGGCGAGCAGGCGCTGCTGCTTCATCGTGCCCGGGACGAGGTCCGGGACGTCGGACTCGGAGTAGCCCACGCCGCCGATGCCGTTCGGGATGCCGATGTCGCGCATCAACGAGACCAGCACCGACGGCAGCTGCTCGCGGGCGTCGTCGTGCCTGTCGGCCCGCGGGTCCATCAGCTCGGCCGCCCGCAGGTGCCGCTCCGGTGCGGACTCGAAGGAGAACCGGAACGCCTCCGGCGCGGTCAGCGACACCGACTGCCCGTGCGGGACCATCGGCTCGTCCTGCGGGTAGCCGGCCGGCCGGTAGTCCTTGACCATCCCGGCGATCGGGTAGGCGTTGGCGTGCGGGATGTGCACCCCGGAGTTGCCGAAGCCCATCCCGGCGAAGGTCGCGGCCAACATCATGTCCGACCGGGCCTCGATGTTGTCGCCCTCGTGCACGGCCGTGCGGAACGACTGCGCGATGAGGTTCATCGCCTTCTCGCACCACAGGTCCGACACCGGGTTCGACCCGCAGTAGGTCACCCGCTCCTCGGGCTTGCGCCGGTCGAAGGTGGCGTACCAGCGGGCGGTGTAGGACTCCACCGCGTGGCAGACGATGTCCATCCCGGAGGCCGCGGTGACCTCCGGCGGCAGCGACAGCGTCAGCAGCGGGTCGATCACGGCCAGGGTCGGGCGCAGCCGCCAGTGGCTGATCCCGGTCTTGACCTTCATCGACAGGATGTCCAGCACGCACATCGCGGTGGACTCCGAGCCGGTGCCGGCCGTGGTCGGGATGGCGATCAGCGGCTTGAGCTGCCCGGGCGGCACCTTCGCCGCGCCGATCGGCTTGTTGATGTAGTCCATCAGCTCGCCGGGGTGGCTGGTCAGCAGGTTGATGGCCTTGGCGGTGTCGATCGCCGAGCCGCCGCCGACCGCGACGAACCCGTCCCACGGGCCCTGCACCCGGGCGTACTCGGTGGCCTTGTTCATCGAGTCGTCGGTCGGCTCGACGTGCACCCCGTCGAAGATCTCCGAGTCGATGTCGTAGCGGCGCAGGTTGTCGGCGATCCGCTGCGGCGTGCCGAGCGCGCTGATCCCCGGGTCGGTGATGATCAGCACCCGGCGCACGCCGTACTGGCTGAGCTCGAAGCCGACCTCGTCGGCCGCCCCGGCGCCGAACTTCAGCGGCGGCGCGCCCCAGGTGAAGATGGTCTCCTCGGTGAGGTCCACGTCCGGGGCGGTCATGTGTAGGACCCTTCCGGAGCCACCCGCAGCTGGTGGATCTGCTCGGCGTCGTGGCCGAACACCATGGTCGCGTCGGTCCGCTCCTGGATCCCGCGCAGCTTCTCCACCGAGGCGTAGAACTGCTCCAGGTTGTTCACGATCGCCGCCGGGGTGGCCGGCGGGCCCCAGCTCTCGCCCATGTACACCGCGTCCGAGGTGAAGATCATCGTGCCGGTGTCGGGCAGGTCGACCTGCATCGACATGGTGCCGACGGTGTGCCCCGGGGTCTCGATCAGGGTGACCCCGGGCAGGAACTCGGTGTCCCCGGAGACGGTCTGGAACTCCAGGCCCTCGTAGTCGGTCTTCAGGTGCGCCCCGGTGAACAGCCCGTCGAAGTTGAACGCGAAGTCGCGCTCCCTCTCGTGGCACACCAGCTTCGCGCCGGTGCTCTTGAACATCTGCGCGTTGCCGGCGTGGTCGAAGTGCAGGTGCGACAGGATCACGTAGTCGATCTGGTCGAGACCGATGCCCAGCTGGTTGAGCCGGGAGTCCAGGTACTCGTCGTCGCCGACCTTGTCGTAGGGGAAGAACTCCTGCAGCCCGGTCGGCTCCCAGCGCTCCTCCCAGTCCCGCGGGCAGCTGGTGTCCCACAGGATCCGGCCCTCGTCGGTCTCCACCAGCACGCAGTGCGTGGGCACGTCGACCCACGGCGCGGGGTTGCTCTTCGAGCTGCGGTCCGTGATCGACCGGCCGGGCTTGAGCAGCAGCCAGGTGAGGTCGGCGGTCATCGCCCCGCACGGGATGACGGTGACCTTGTTCGCGGTGGCCATGGGGGTCCCTTCGACGGTGGAGGGCCGGGGGCGGGTCGGGGACGATCGGTCCCGGAGCAGACCCGGAGCAGGCGACGCCCCGCCACAGTGGCATGCAGCACTCCAGTGGTCAACGGCCCTCGCGGCCGGTTGACCAGGGCGGGTGCCACCCCGAGCGGGCGGGTTCAGGGCGGCCCGGTCCAGTCCAGCGCCACTTCCGCCCCGCCGCCCTCCTGGGCGATCAGCAGCCTCGCGGTGTGCAGGACGTGGTGGCGCATCGCAGCCGCGGCGCCGTCGGCGTCGCCGGCCTCCACCCGCTCCAGCACGTCGCCGTGCTCGGCCACGATGTCCGCCAGCGATCGCGACGAGCGGGCCGTGGACACGCCCCGGCGCAGCACCGAGTCGCGCAGCGCGTCGACGAAGGCCACCAGCCGGGTGTTGCCCGACGCCGCGATCAGCGCCTGGTGGAACCGCCGGTCGTACTCCCAGAGCCGGAACTCGTCGTCGGCGTCGGCGGCCCGCTGCATCCCGGCGAACAGCCGGCGCAGCTCCTCGCGCCCGGCCGCGTCGAGCAGCTGGCAGGCCCGCCGGGTGGCCGGCACCTCCAGCAGCAGCCGCAGCGCGAAGACCTCCTCCAGGTCGTGCACGGAGGTCTGCAGCACCCGCACGCCCCGGTTGCGCTCGAACCGGACCATGCCCTGCTGGGCCAGCTTGATCAGCGCCTCGCGGACCGGGGTGCGCGAGACGCCGAGCTGGGTGGCCAGGGTCTGCACCGAGTGCAGCGTCCCCGGCGCCAGCTCCCCGCTGACCACCGCGGCCCGCAGGGCGTCCAGCACCCGGGCGTTGACCGTCTCCGTCTGCCCCAGCCGCTGCACGCCGGGCTACCAGCCCGTGCCCAGCCCGGCCACGATCCGCTCGGCGACCTTGTACATCGACCGGACGGTGCGGCCGTCCTCGAACTCGCCGATGGCGGTCATCTCCCAGGACCCCTGGCCGCGCCGCAGCACGCTCATCACCAGCCCGGTGCGGGCCTGGGAGTCGGTGATGTCGAACCGGACCAGCTCGGCGCCGGTGTCCAGGTCGATCAGCCGGCAGTAGGCCGAGCGGACGTCGGTGAACTTCTGGCCCTGGAACGAGTTGACGGTGAACACGACGGCCCGGGTGTCCGCGGGCAGCGCCTGCAGGTCGACGGTGATCGTCTCGTCGTCGCCGCCGCCGTGGCCGGTCAGGTTGTCC
>DASQMQ010000631.1:0-4639 GCA_035645455.1 Pseudonocardia sp. | reverse complement strand
GTGCCGATCCGGATCCGGGACGAGGTCTTCGGCAACCTGTACCTGTCCGAGAGCGCCGACGGCGCGTTCAGCGACGAGGACGAGGAGCTGGCCAAGGCCCTGGCCGCGACCGCGGCCGTGGCGATCGGGAACGCCCACCTGTACGCCTCGGCCCGCTCCCGGGGGGAGTGGTTGCGGGCCTCGGCGGAGATCGTCCGGCAGCTGCTCGCGCCCGACCACGCCGGGGCCGCCGGACCGCTGCAGCTGATCGGCGAACGCAGCCGGGAGATCGCCGTCGCCGACCTGGTCATGATCGCGCTGCCGGCCGGCGGTCCCACCGGCGCGGACGCGGACGACGAGCTGATCGTCGACCTGGCCGTCGGCGTCGGCGCCGAGGACCTGCCAGGACTCCGACTGCCGGTCCTCGGTTCCCTCTCGGGACGGGCGTTCTCCACCGGGGAGCCCCAGCGCGCCGACGTTGCCGGCCCGATCGACGGCTACGAGACCTCGGTCGTCGACGGGGTCGACGTCGGCCCGGCCCTGGCCGTGCCGCTGCGCGGCGCGACGCGGGTGCACGGGGTGCTGTGGATGGCCCGGCTGCGCGGCGGAGCGGTGTTCACCGCCGCCGACTCCGAGATGGCCGCGACCTTTGCCAACCAGGCGGCGGTCGCCATCGAGCTCGGCGAGGCCCGGGCCGCGCAGCAACGCTCGGCGCTGCTCGACGATCGCGACCTCATCGCCGCGGAGCTGCGCGACCACGTCATCCAGCGGCTGTTCGCCGCCGGGCTCTCGCTGCAGAGCGTCGCCGCCCAGCTGGGGCGCGGCCCGCTGACCGAGCGGATCATGGCCACCGTTGACGACCTGGACGGCACCATCGACCAGATCCGCACGTCGGTCTTCCGGTTGCACGACCGGCCCGACGTGCCGACGGCCGGCTCACCCGCGCGGTGACCCGTGGGCCGCTCGGTGCCCTCCGCCCGATCGGGGGTGCGCGCCGTCGCGGGGTCCGGCCAGGACCGATCGACCCGCCGGGACCGGCCGGACGTCCCGGCCGGGTCGCGGGCCGGACGGGCCGGCCCGGTCAGCCGCGCAGCACCTCGCCGTCGGGCACCTGCCGGGGGCCGTCCACGCGCACCTCGCCCTCGACCACGACACCGCCGCCGAAGGTCACGTCACCGGTCACCTCGAACCGGTCGCACCGGCGCAGCGACGGGGCGCCGGCCGGGAACCGGGCGTCGAAGTCGGGCACGGTCCGGAAGAACTCGTCGTCGAGGGTCACCACCGGGCCGGAGCCCTGGTAGGTCGGGACCATCCGCCCGTCCTCGGTCAGCTCGTAGGCGTCCGAGCGCACCACCAGCAGGTCGTTGGTGGTCTTGACCGGCGCGAACCGGGAGCGCGGCACCTGCAACGCCCGCGCGCCCGGGATCGAGCCGACCGCCGCGCCCATCGCGGTCTCCAGCTGGACCACCGCGGTGCTGGTGCGGTCGCGCGGGTCGACGGTCTTGCGGTTGACGATCAGCGGCAGCGCCGGGGCGCCCGGGTCGGCGGCCTGCAGGTCGCGCAGCGCCCGCAGGTCCACCCAGAGGTTGTTGGTGTTGTAGTAGCGCCAGCGGTCGATCTCGCCGAACGAGTCGTCGCCCTCGGGCACCTGCGCGGACTCCCGCAGCACCAGCTGCCCGTCCCGGCGGGCGAGGTGACCGCCCTTGCGGTCGGCCGGGGTGCCGCGCACGGTCTCCATCGCGAACGGCACCTCCTCGTCGGCCACCCACGACGCCACCCGGACGTCGGCGAGCGCCCCGAGGTTGTCCGAGTTGGACACGAACGCCCAGCGCAGGCCCGCGTCCAGCAGCGCCTCCAGGGTGCCGGTCGCGGTCAGCGCGGTGTAGATGTCGCCGTGCCCCGGCGGGCACCACTCCAGGTCCGGGTCGGCCGGCCAGTCCACCGGGCGCAGGTCGTCGGCGCGCAGCTTCGGCTCGCGGCCCTGCCGGAAGTCCAGCGGCACGCCCTGGTCGCGCAGGGCCGGGTAGCCGCGCAGGACCTCGAGCGAGGGCGCCTGCGTCGACGCCGAGTTCATCACCAGCAGCGGCAGCCGGGCGCCGTGGCGCTCGCGCAGCCCGAGCACCTGCCCGGCGATGACGTCCAGGAAGCTGGTGCCCGGCTTGACCTGCAGCAGCGACTTCGGCCCGGACAGCCCCATGCTGGTACCGAGCCCGCCGTTGAGCTTGACCACCACCAGCGCGTCGAGCACCTCCCGGGCCCGCGCGGGGGAGGGCTCGGGCAGGTCGTCGAGCAGCGGCAGGTCCTCGAGCGGGTCCAGGACGTCGCCCGGCAACCGGCCGGCCTGCGGGTCGTCGAGCTGCTCCAGGCGCCGCTGCATCGCGGCCAGCTCGGCCGGGTGCGCGCCGGCGGCCCGCATCTTGTCCAGAGCTGCGGTGACGTGGTCGGCCACGGGTGGACTCCTCATCCTCGGACGTCGGTGGCGCGGACGCCGAGGAGAAAGGTACGGCCGTCGCCGACCGCGCCGCCGCGGGCCCACCCGTCACCAGTTCCGGCTGGTGACCTCCTCGACGACGACCGTGGCGGCGTAGCGGGTCAGGCCGTCGTCGTCCGGCTCGTCGGGAGGCGGGTCGTCCGGCGCGACCGGTGCGTGCTGCGCGGCGATCCGGGTCACCGATCCGGCGGCGTCCCCCCGCCCGCCTCGGGCGTCCGGGGCCCGACGTTCGCGCCGCCGGCGCTGACCCGGGGCCGGGGCGAGCCGCCGTACCAGTCCAGGCACACCACGGTCGCGTCGTCGCGCAGGCTCCCGCCGGTGATCCGCAGGACGCTGTCGCCGAGGACGTGCACGACCTGGCGGGGGTGCAGCCCGTCGGTGTCGACGAGCACCGCCGGGAGATCGGCCACCTCGGCCTCGCGCTCCACCATCCCGTCGGTGATGAAGACGATCCGGTCGCCCGCCTCCAGCGGGAACCGCTGCACCCGGAACGACCGGCCCGCCTCCAGCCCGAACGGCAGGTCGATCTCCAGCGCGATCTCCTCGACCCGGCCGTGGCGCAGCCGCAGCGGGAACGGGTGGCCGGCGTTCACGATCGTCGCGGTCCCGCCGTCCAGGTCGACGTGCATCACCTGGCCGGTCACGAACTGGCCGACCGTCGAGTTCGCGACCAGCGCGTCGTTGGCGTTGCGCACCTGCTCGGCGAAGTCCGCGCCGCGCCGGCGCTCGTTGCGCAGGGCGCCGACCAGCACGGTCGCCAGCAGGGCCGCGGCCACGTCGTGGCCGGCCGCGTCGGTGATCGACACCTGCAGCGAGTGCTGGTCGAGGGAGTAGTCGAAGGTGTCCCCGCCCACCGAGCTGGCCGGTTCCAGCCAGCCGGCGATGGTGAACTGCCCGGCCTCGCAGGTGAACGCGGCCGGCAGCAGCCGCCGCTGGATCTCCGCGGCCAGCGTGAACGGGGTGGAGCGCTGGCCCCACTCGAACAGGTCGGTGTGCCGGCGGTTGGCCACCACGATGTAGGCCAGGGCGTGCCCGGCGGCCTCGATGTCGGAGACGACGGTGGCGTCGGGGTGGTAGGGCAGGTCCAGCTCGATCAACCCGATGGCGTCGCCCCGGTCGGTGACCGGCACCGTCAGCTGCGCGCCCCCCTCGACCTCGCGCAGGTCCACCTGCTGGCTGATCAGCACCTGCTCGTACACGGTGCCCGGCAGCTGCACCTGCTCCGCCCCCGGGAACCGGGTCCCCGCCACGCCCGCCGCGGCCCGGCCCATCCGGAACACCGCCCGCCCGCTGAAGTCGGCGATCAGGAAGCTGACCGCGCGGGCGCCGACCACCGCGGCGAGCTCGTCCGCGACGACCTCGACCGCCTGGACCGGTGAGGCCGACTCGACCTTCTCCAGCAGCGCCCGCAGATCGGATCGGGAGTCCGGGCGGGCATGCACCCCGCGACCCTAGTCACCGCCGAGCTGCCGGCGGCCTCGCGGACGCCGATGACGTGCGCGCGCCGGTGCGCGAACTGCTGCTCCTGCCTGTGCGGAGTGCGGTGGTCAGCCGCGGTCCCGGCCCAGCAGCGAGTCCGGCAGCGGGTGCAGCTCGGCTCCGTGCTCACGGGCGAGCGCGGCGAGGTCGCGGCGCAGCAGCCGGCTGCGGCTGCGGCGGGTGGACCGCCACCGCGCGCGCAGTTCCACGATCCGCGCGTCCGGCAGCCCGTGGTGCTCGCACGCCTCCCGCACCGCCTCGACGAGGCGCACGAACGAGGCCGCGCGCTGGCGGGCCATCACCGCCTGCACGGCTGCGTCGGTCGACCAGGGGATCGAGGGGGCGATCACCGCGACGACCAGCGGGCGCCCTCCGGCCGCGGCCCGGCCGGAGGCGTCCGGGAGCACCTCGACGACGTCGGCGTCGGTCGCCACGGCGACCAGGACCGGCCGCGGGCGCCGGCCGGCCGCGGGCGTCGCCGGGGCCGGCCGCAGGTCGAGGTCGGCGCGGTCGGCGACGTCGGTGAGGCCGGTGTGGTCGGGGCGGTAGGTGCGGGAAACGGGCAGGACGGTCATGGCGCTCCTCGCCGAGGGCCACCGCGCGTCGGACGGCGGTGGCGATCCCGAGGTCTCCCTCCGCCGGCTCGTCCCGGGCCGCGACGGACGCGCGGCGAGCCGAGTCGACGGCCTC
>DASQMQ010000630.1:0-11305 GCA_035645455.1 Pseudonocardia sp. | reverse complement strand
GTGCTCAACCGCACCACGTGCGCCGGCCGAACGTGGTGCGGTTGAGCACGATCCAGCCGACGGCCACCACCACCGCGAAGATGTAGATCAGCAGCGGGATGCCCAGCGGCCGGGTGGTGGCGATGGCGGCGATGGTCGGGTCGGTGACGATCTGGCTGCGCCGCCCGGAGATCTGCTCGGCCAGGCCCTGCGCGGAGATCAGCATGGCCAGCGTGACGATGAACGGCACGATCCGGCCGTAGGCGATCAGCAGGCCGTTGACCAGCCCGGCCCCGGCCCCGACGGCCAGCGCGCAGACGATCATGACCAGCGGCCCGTAGGTCTGGGTGGCCACCGTGGTCGCCCAGACCGAGGACAGCGCCATCACCTTGCCGACCGACAGGTCGATGCCACCGCCGATGATCACGAAGGTGACCCCCACGGTGATCACCCCGATGATCGACGCCGAGGTCAGGATGATCAGCAGGTTCGGCGTGGTCAGGAAGGTGTCGGTGGTGACCACGCCGACCACGCCGAGCAGCAGCAGCACCGCGATCAGGCCGAGGTTGCGCCCGATCCCGCTGTCGAGCAGCCGGCCGAGCGTCGACTCGCCGGAGCCGGCCTCGCGGGCCGCCCGTTCGACCCGCCGGTGTTCGTCGGCCGCCGGGGCATCGGCCGCGACGGCCCCGCCGGCTCCGCCCGCCTTGGTCAGGTCGGCTCGGGCCGACTCGGAGACCGGTGTGCGGTCAGACATGGGCAGCTCCCTCCATCACCAGGTCCAGGACGCGACCTTCGTCGAGCTCGGCGGCTGGTGCGGTGTGCACCACCCGCCCCTCGCGCACGACCAGCACGCGGTCGGCGAGCCCGAGCACCTCGGGCACCTCGCTGGACACCATCACCACCGCGACCCCGGCCGCGGCCAGGTCGCGGACCAACGCGTAGATCTCGCTGCGCGCGCCGACGTCGACCCCGCGGGTCGGCTCGTCGAGCAGCAGCACCTCGCAGCCCTTGAGCAGCCAGCGGGCCAGCACCACCTTCTGCTGGTTGCCACCGGACAGCGTGCGGGCCGCCCGGGTGGCGTCCGCCGGGCGCACGTCGAGCCGGGCGGTGATCTCCTCGGCCGCGGCCAGTTCGGCGTCCGGGCGCAGGAAGCCGCCGCGGGCGAAGCGGCCCAGGGCGGCCAGCGAGATGTTGCGCGACACCGGCTCGCCCAGCAGCAACGCCTGGCTCTTGCGCTCCTCGGGAGCCAGGCCCATCCCGGCGCGCACCGCGGCCGGCACCGATCCCGGGCGCAGGGTGCGCCCGCGCACCCGGACCGTCCCGGCGGTTGGCCTGCGCGCCCCGTAGACGGTCTCCAGGATCTCCGAGCGACCCGAGCCGACCAGCCCGGCCAGCCCGACGATCTCGCCGGCCCGCACGGTGAACGACACGTCGGTGAACTCGCCGGTCCGGCGCAGCCCCTCGACCTCCAGGACCACCTCGCCGTCGTCGGCGGCGGGGGGCCGCTCGGGGAAGACGTACTCGATGGTGCGCCCGGTCATCAGCCGGATGACGTCGGCGGTCGGGGTGTCGCGCGCGGGGAGGTTGCGAGCCACCGTGCGGCCGTCCTTGAGCACGGTCACCCGATCGCCGATCTCGCGGATCTCCTCGAGCCGGTGGGAGATGTAGACCACCGCCACCCCGTCCGCGGTCAGCTCGCGGATCACCCGGAACAGGTTGCGCACCTCCTCCGGGTCGAGCACCGCGGAGGGTTCGTCCATCACGATCAGCCGGGCGTCCCTGGCCAGCGCCCTGGCCATGCTCACCACCTGCTGACCGGCCGCGGACAGCCGGCCCAGCTCCCGGCGCGGGCGGATCTCCGGGTGGCCCAGCCGGCGCAGCAGGGCCGCGGTGACGTCGTCGGCGCTGCCCGGGCGGGTGAAGCCGAGGGTGGCCGGCTCGTGGCCGAGCACCACGTTGTCGGCCACCGACAGCCCGGGGACCAGGTCGAGCTCCTGGTAGATGGTGGCGATGCCGGCGGCGTCGGCGGCCTGCGGCGAGGCGAAGGTGGCCGGCCGACCGGCGAAGGTGATCTCGCCGGTGTCCGGCCGGTGCGCCCCGGCCAGCACCTTGATCAGGGTGGACTTGCCGGCCCCGTTCTGACCGAGCAGGCAGTGCACCTCGCCGGCCTCGACGTCCAGGTCGACGCCGTCCAGCGCGCGGACGCCGGGGAACTCCTTGACGATCCCGCGCATCGTGAGCAGCGGTGTGTCGGTCATCTCCACCTCGGTGTGGGGCCCGGGGGTCTCGGGCGCGGGAACGGGTGTGGGGCGGCGTGCTGGGCGCCATGACCGTAGGAGGGTTGACCAGTGCCGTACAAGGTCGGAATAATGCCACTTCCAGGTATTTTTCTGACGATATCGAGCCGTTATGCATCCTCCTTCCCCGCTGCCGCCGCTGCGGTTGAGCACGCCCGCGCTGTCCGGCCGGACGGACGCCGCGGTCACCCTGAGCACGGTGGCGCGACTGGTCGCCTCGGGGGCCGCGGTGAGCAAGGCCGATCTGGTCCCGGCGGCCGGGCTGGCCCGCACCACGGTCAGCGCGGCGGTGGACGAACTGCTGGCCAGGGGCGTGCTGCGGCCCGACGGCGCCCGTCCCACCGCCGGCCGCGGCCGACCGGCCGACCGGCTGGCGCTGTCCCCGCGCGGCGGGCAGATCCTGCTCACCGACGTGGGAGCCCGCGGAGCGCACCTGGCGGTGGTCGACCTCAGCCAGCGGGTGCTGGCCCGCGACCACCTCGACGTCGACGTGCAGGACGGTCCGGACGCCGTGCTGGCCGCGGTGGAGACCGGGCTGGCCACCCTGCGCGCCGCCGCGCTGCGCGGCCGCGGGACCGAGGCGCCGGTGCGCGCGGTGGTGATCGGGCTGCCCGGCCCGGTCGACGGCAACCTGGGCATCCCGGTCCGGCCGCCGATCATGCCGGGTTGGCACGCCTACCCGGTGTCGGCGCGGCTGGCCGGCACCTTCGACTGCCCGGCGGTGCTGGAGAACGACGTCAACCTGCGGGCCCTGGGCGAGGCCAGGGCACTGCCCGCCGACCAGGCCCCGCTGCTGTTCGTCAAGGTCGGCACGGGCATCGGTGGCGGGCTGGTCACCCGGGAGGGGGTGCTGCACCACGGCGCGGACGGCGCCGCCGGCGACATCGGGCACGTGCGGGTGCGCGGCGGGCCCGACGTGGCGTGCGTGTGCGGCAACGTGGGCTGCATCGAGGCCGTCGCCTCGGCCAGCGCGATCGCCCGCCGGCTGACCGCCGAGCACCCGGGCGGACCGGCGGCCAGCATCGCCGAGGTCCGGACGCTGATCGCCCGCGGCGACCCGGACGCGCTCGGGGTGGTCCGCGAGGCCGCCGGGCTGATCGGCGAGCTGGTGGCCACCCTGGTGCACTTCTACAACCCGGCCCGGGTGACCCTGGGCGGCTCGCTGACCGCGGCCAGCGACGAGCTGCTGGCCGGCGTGCGCAGCGTCGTCTACCAGCGCGCGCTGCCGCTGGCCACGCGCAACCTGGTGCTCACCAACAGCGTCCTCGGCGAGTACGCCGGGCTGGCCGGGGCCGCGGTGCTGGGCATCGAGCGGGTGCTCTCGGCCGGGTCGATCGGCACGCTGGGCGCGCCCGGACCCTAGCCCGGCTGCGGGGTGACCGCGGCCGGGCCGGGCGGATCGGGTGGGCTCCGCCGCGACACCGCCACCAGCACGGCCGGGCCGGGGCCCTCGTTGTGCAGGGCCAGCAGGCGCAGGCCGGCCAGCACGAGCACCGCGCCGGCCGGGAAGCGCCGCCGGCCGCCCTCGGTGCACTCCAGCACCAGCTCGCCGCCCTCCACCACGACCAGTGCGTCGGCCCAGTCGGCGGACCGGTAGGGCCGTGATCCCCCGGGCTCGAGCGTGACCACCCGCCGGGTGAAGGCCGAGCTCAGCCTGCCGTGCAGGAAGGAGACCGGCGCCGCGTCCCCGTCGGGGTGCGCCGGCCCGGCGGCGCTGGTCGCGTCGGGGCCGCTCACCGGGTCGCCGGCGGGGTGCGGTGGGAGTGCATGCCGATGAGACCGCGCTCGGCCGGGGAAGTCATCGGCCGCCCCGGCGCGCACCTCCCGGCCACCGCGCCGGCGTCAAGACCGGCGTCATGGCCGGCGTCATGCCCGGCGTCATGCCCGGCGCGCGCGGTGGAGACCGGGTGTGCGCGGTGGCCCCGCCGGGGGGGCGGTCAGCGGCCGCGCAGGAACTCCGCCGCCGCGTCGTCGCCGTCCTCGTCGCGGTCGGGATCACCGTCCGCCACCAGGTGCACCGCGGCCTCCTCGGCCGACGCCGCGCCGCCGTCGATGCCGACGTCGACCGCGGTGAGGTCGTCGCCGTCCTGGCTGAGTCGGCCCGAGCGGACCCCGCCGACCTCGCGGTCGAGCAGTTCACCGTCGGTGTCCGACGCGTCGCCGAGCCCGTCACCGAGGTCGGGTTCGCCCTCGGGCAGCTCCCGGCGCAACCGGGCCGCCAGCGGCTCACCGGCGGCCTCCTCGGCCGGGGTGGTGCCCCAGCTGTCGATGCCCTCCGGGCGCTCCGGCGGGGAGTAGCCCTCGTCCAGCGGGTCGCCGCTGCCCCGGTCGACGAGGGTGTCCTCGGCGTCGAGCAGCCCCTCGTCCTCGACCACGTCGCGGTCGCCGTCCACGTCCCTGTCCGCCATGGTGCCTCCGTCCCTACCGGCTCCCGCCGGGATCGCTCTCGTCCAGGTGCAGCCGCAGCATCGCGGTGGTCGCCCACGCCGGGGGCGTGCCGCGCAGCGAGACCAGCACCATCGTGGCGAACGCCAGCGGCACCGACCACAGCGCGGGTTGCCCCAGCAGGATGGCGGCCAGGCCGGGGGGCGCGCCGAGGAACAGGTCCACGGCGATCACCCCGGCCGAGGAGATCAATCCCACCACGACGCCCACGATCGCCCCGCGGGCGGTCAGGCCCGGCCACCAGATGCCCAGCACCAGCAGCGGGCAGAAGGTGGACGCGGCGACCGCGAAGGCCGAGGTGACCAGCACCCCGACGTCGATGCTCTGGGCCGGCAGGGCCAGCAGCACGATCGCCGCCGCCGCGGCCAGCGGGGTGAACCGCAGTCGGCGCAGGGTGCCGGGCACCAGGTCGTGCGACAGCGCCCCGGACACCGCCAGCAGCAGCCCGAGCGAGGTGGCCAGGAACGCCGCGAACGCGCCCGCGGTGAGCAGCGCGGTGAACAGCGACCCGCCCCAGCCGGGGTCGACCCGGGCCGGCAGCTGCACGACGACGGTGTCGGTCGCCCCGGACAGGTACAGCTCGGGCAGCAGCAGCGTGCCCAGCAGCCCGTAGACCCCGGGGAACAGGTAGAAGACCCCGAGCAGCACCACGGTGATCGCCGCCGTGCGCCGCGCGCCCCGCCCGTCCGGGCTGGTGTGGAACCGGACCAGGATGTGCGGCAGGCCCATCGTCCCGAGCACCGTGGCGACCAGCACCGACCAGGTGGCCAGCAGCGGGTACCCGGCGTCGGCGGGATCGAGCAGCGGGCGGGCCCACCGCTCGCCGCCGGGGTGGCCGCCGCCGACCTCGGGCACCGCGGCGCCGGCCGGGAAGACCCACGTCGTGCCGCCGTCGGCCGGGTGCGGGCCGGGGGCCAGCTCGCGCGGCTCGTCGGCGACGCTGATCGTGGTCGGCTCGGTCAGGGTGAGGGTGGTGTCGAGCCGGAACTCCACCGGGGTCGCCGCCGGGAACCGGTCGAACTCCACCGGGGCCAGCGCGGCCGCCCGGGCGTCCGGGCCGACCTGCAGCAGCAGCCAGATCGCCGGGACGATGAACAGCACCAGCTTGAGCACGAACTGGAAGGCCTGCACGTAGGTGGCCGCGCGCATCCCGCCCAGCGCCAGCGTGACGCTCACCGCGGCCCCGGCGACCACCACGCCCACCCAGTACGGGCTGCCGCTGACCACCCCGAGCACCTGCCCGGCCGCGGTGAACTGGGGCACCAGGTAGAGGGTGCCGATCACCAGCACGACCACCGCGGACAGCCGGCGCAGCGTCGCCGACCCCAGCCGGGCCTCGGCGAAGTCCGGCACCGTCAGCGCCCCGGTGCGCCGCATCGGGGCGGCGACCAGCGCGAGCATGGCCACGTAGCCGGCCGCGAAACCGACCGGGTACCACAGCGCGCCGATCCCGTCCTTGACCACCAGCCCGGCCACCCCGAGGAAGGACGCCGCCGACAGGTACTCCCCGGACACCGCAGCCGCGTTGACCGTCGGCGAGATCCGTCGGGAGGCGACCAGGAAGTCCGAGGTCGTGCGCATCGCGGCCACCCCGCGCGCCCCGATCAGCAGCGTCACCAGCACCACCGGGACGACGGCCAGCACGATCGTCACGGCGGCGGCCCCACCGGGCGGCTCCGCCCCCGCCCGCGCACCCGGCCGCCGGAGCCGGCGGGGCGCTGCTCGCCCGGGTCGACGGCACCGTCGCGCTCGGCCCGCTCGGCGCGGCGCAACTGCCAGCCGGCCAGGGCGGCCAGCAACGGGTAGGGCAGCACCGCGACGGCCAGCCAGGCCAGCGGGACCCCGGCCAGCCGCACCGCGCCCAGCTCGGGCGCCGCGAACAGCAGCAGCGGCAGTCCGAGCAGCAGCACCGCCAGCAGCACCAGCGCGCTCAGCGCGTACCGCAGCTGGCGGCGGTGCACCCGGCGGGCCCGCTCGGCCTCGGCCGGGGCCAGGTGCGGGGGTGCCGCCGGGGTGCCGCTGCGCCGGCCGGTGAGCGCGAGCCGGGTCTGCGGGCTGGTCACCGCGACCCGGCGGTGGCGGGTCACCGGTGGTCCCGCCCGGCGGCCGGGGCGGTCACGGACCGCGCCGGCCGGCGTCGAACGCGCCGCGGGTGGCCGCCTCGAGCAGGTGCTCGCGCAGCTCGCGGGCGTGCCGGCGGCTCACCGGGACGTCGCCGACGTCGGTGTGCGCGAGCAGACCGCCGGACAGGTCGCTGCGCAGCTCGCGGACCGCGTGCACGGCCAGCAGGTAGCTGCGGTGCACCCGGCTGAAGCCGGCGTGGCGCCAGTGCTCCTCCAGCCGGGACAGCGGGATCCGCACCAGGTGCGCGCCGCCGGGGGTGTGCAGCCGGACGTAGTCGCCCTGCGCCTCGACGAACCGGACGTCGTCGCGACGCACGTAGCGGGTCCGCCCGCCGAGCTCGACCGGCACCGCGGCCAGCGCGTCCACCGTGACCGGTGCCGGCACGGCGTCCTGGGTGGCGATGGCGAACCGGCGCACCCGGACCAGCGCCGCGGCCAGCCGCTCCGCGCTCACGGGTTTGAGCAGGTAGTCCACCGCGCCGATGCCGTAGGCCTGGGCGGCGTGCTCCTCGTAGGCGGTGACGAACACGACCACCGGCGGGTCGGTCATCCGGGCCAGCAGGGCGGCCAGCTCCATGCCGTCCATCGCCGGCATCGAGATGTCCAGGAACACCGCGTCCAGCGGGCCGGCCTGGACCAGCCGCAGCGCGGTGATCGGGTCGCCGGCCACGGCCACCTCGGCGACCTCCGGGGACTCGCTGAGCAGCCGGCGCAGCTCGTCCAGGGCGGGGGCGACGTCGTCGACCGCCAGCACCCGCAGCCCGGTCCCGCCCGGCACCGCGCTGTTCGTGGCGGCGTTCACGTCCCGTTCACCGCGCCCCGTCCCGGGTCCCGGCGCGCGCGGCGGGGGACGGTCACGACGCGACCACGCCGGGCTGGAACCGCGGCAGCCGCAGCAGCACCCGGGTGCCCGCGCCGAGCGCGGTCTCGATGACCAGCCCGTAGCCCGCGCCGTACACGGTGCGCAGCCGCCGGTCCACGTTGACCAGGCCCAGGCTGCCGGGCGAGCCGTGCCCGGCCAGTACGGCCGCGGCGTAGTCGGGGTCCATGCCCGGCCCGTCGTCCTCCACCGTGATCACGCACTCCGTCCCGTCCGCCTCGCCGGTGACCTGCACCAGCCCGCTGCCGCCGGGCAGCTCGACCCCGTGCCGCACGGCGTTCTCCACCAGCGGCTGCAGCGCAAGATAGGGCAGGGCGACCGGCAGCACCTCGGGGGCGATGCGCAGCTGCACGCGCAGCCGCTCGCCGAGCACCGCGCGGGCCAGCGCCAGGTACGCCTCGATGGCCTGGAACTCCCCGGAGACCGTGGTGTAGTCGCCGTGGCGGGCCAGGCTGTGCCGGGTGTAGGCGGCGAAGTCGAGCATCAGGTCGCGGGCCCGCTCGGGGTCGGAGCTGACGAACGACGCGATCGCGGTGAGGCTGTTGTAGATGAAGTGCGGCGAGATCTCCGCGCGCAGCGCCCGCAGCTCGGCCTGCTCGGCGACCTGCGCCGAGGCCTCCAGGCGGGCCCGCTCCAGCGCCTCGCCCACCCACAGGGCGGCCTCGCGCACCGCGCCGCCGGCCACCGGTCCGGCCACCACCAGCACCCCGGCCGGCTCGGCCCGCACGTGCACCGGCTGGGCGACCAGGTCGGCGCCGGCCGCCCGGGTGTCGCCGTGCAGGGCCCGCTCGGCCAGCTCCTCGGCCAGCTCGGCGGACTCCCGGTCAGCCGGTCGGCCGGCCCAGACCAGCCCCCCGGTCAGCCCGCCCAGGGCCACCGCGTCGGCGTCCAGCAGCCGGCGCAGCCCGCGGACCGCCACCGGCACCCCCGACCCGGCCAGCCCGTCGCGCAGCCCGGCGGCGATCCGTCGACCCGCGGCGAGCCCGCCGACCGCGTCCCGGGTGGCCGTGTCGGACCGGCCGATCCCCGGCCAGCGGCGCCGGCCCCGACCGGCCGTCGCCTCCGCCTCCACCGCCATTGGTCCCTCCGTCCCGGAACGCGACGGTAGGACATACCGGGCGCCACCGCGACGGTGCACTCCCCCGGGAACGACGACGGTCCTCCCGGCTGCGCCCGTTGGCTTCGCCGGACGGGTCTCAGCCGGTCCGCAGACCGGTCACCACGGCGCGGACGGGCGCCGGCAGCGAACCGGCGGTGACCGGCCGCGCGCCGGCCGCGGCCGCCGCGGCGTCGGCGTCGATCCCCGCCGCCACCAGCGCGTCGACGGCGGTGTGCTCGGCGACGGTGTTGAACCAGCGCAGCCCCAGCGCAGCCCGGCCGGCGGCGGTGGGCGCGCCGTGCACCCGCAGCCGGGCCAGGCCGCCGTCGGGGTAGGCGTCCAGCCGCACCGCGGCCACCGGGACGGCCCCGGCCGGGGTCCCGGCCAGCACGAACCGGTGGCGGGTGTCCGGGCGCAGCCGGGTGCGGCCCAGCAGACCGGTCCAGGAGCCGTCGCCGGTCCGGCCGCTCAGCGCCGCCCAGCCCGGCGCGTTGTGCAGGAAGTAGCTGGTGTCCAACTCGACCACCGACACCGTGGCCTCGGCGCCCAGCCGCACCTCGACCCAGTCGTTGCCGTCGTCGCGGCGGCGGGCGGTCTCCCAGCCCTCGCCCATCGACCGGACCGGGCCGGGCAGCAGCAGGTTGTGCGCGGCGCCGTAGAACAGGTTCGAGCAGCCGGTGACCTGGCCGCCGTTCTCCAGCGCGGCCAGGTCAACCGGGCCCAGCGCGTCGATCAGGCGGGGGTCGGGGACCGCCTCGCCGTGCACCCGCAGCCGGGCCACCCCGCCGTCGGGGAAGATCCGCAGCCGGACGTGGGTGTACCGGCCGGGGTCGGTGACCGCGAAGGTGTTCTCCGCGTCGCCCTCCACCGGTGAGCGCGGTACCAGCGGCCGCCAGCCCCCGGCGGCGGCCGGGTCGGCGGCATCGGCGGCGCACAGCCCGTCGACCGCGACCTCGGGCGGGAAGTTGCCGACGAAGAACGCCGTGTCCACGACCACCCCGCGGACCGTGCCCGGCACGCCCAGGCGGACCACCGCCTCGTCGTGGCCGGGCTCGCGGCGCCGCCGGGTCTCCCAGCCGTCGTAGACCTTGCCGCGGTGGCCGAACTCCGCCGGGTCGAACACCGCCCGGCCCGGCACGATCAGGTTCTCCCGGGCCGCGAACGCCTCGTCGTTGGCGTGCACGACCGCTCCGCCGAGGGTGCGCAGGGCCAGGTCGGGCAGCAGCCGGAAGTCGCTCACGCCCCACCCTCTCAACAGCCCTGCCTCCGCAACAACCGGCCGCGCGGCTCCCCGTCGACCGACGCTCCGCGCAGCCAGGTGCTCCGCACCACGCCGCGCAGGGTCCGCCCGGTGTACGGGGTGACCGGGTTGCGGTGCTGCAGGGCCCCCACCACGAACTCCTCGTCCGGGGCGAAGACCACCAGGTCGGCGTCCGCGCCCGGGGCGATCCGGCCCTTGCCGGCCAGCCCGACCAGCTCGGCCGGCCGCTGCGCCATCCAGCGCACCACGTCGGCGAGGCCGTGGCCGCGGGCGCTCGCCCCGGTCCAGACCAGCGGCAGCCCCAGCTGCAGCGAGGCGATCCCGCCCCAGGCCAGCCCGAAGTCGCCGGTCTCCAGCCGCTTGAGCTCGGCGGTGCACGGCGAGTGGTCGCTGACCACCAGGTCGATGCCGCCGTCGGCCAGAGCCCGCCAGAGCGCCTCGCGGTTGTCCGCCTCGCGGATCGGCGGGCAGCACTTGAAGCGGGTGTCGCCGTCGGGCACCTCCTCCGCGCACAGGGTCAGGTAGTGCGGGCAGGTCTCGGCGGTGACCCGCACCCCGGCGGCCCGGGCACCGGCCAGGAGGGTCACGGCAGTGGCCGAGGACAGGTGCACCACGTGCACCCGCGCACCGGTCTCGGCGGCCAGCTCCAGCAGGTGCGCGACGGCCGAGTCCTCGGCGGCGCCGGGCCGGGAGGCCACGAAGTCGGTGTAGCGCCGGCCGTGCGCGTCGGTGACCAGGTCGCCGTCCTCGGCGTGCGCGATGAGCAGCCCGTCGAACTCCGCGACCGCGCGCAGGGCGTCCCGGGGCGAGGTGAGCGCCGGGAACTCCGGCACCCCGCTGTCGATCATGAAGCACTTGACGCCGAACACCCCGGCCTCGTGCAGGGCGCCCAGCTCGCCCTCGTTGCCGGGCACCGCGCCGCCCCAGAACCCGACGTCGACCGCGCACTGGCCGCGCGCGGCGGCCCGCTTGACCTCCAGGGCCGCGACGTCCAGCGTCGGCGGCAGCGAGTTGAGCGGCATGTCCACGATCGTGGTGACCCCGCCGGCCGCGGCGGCCCGGGTGGCGGTGGCGAAGCCCTCCCACTCGGTCCGGCCCGGCTCGTTGACGTGCACGTGGGTGTCGACCAGGCCGGGCAGCAGCACCTCGTCGGGGCCGAGCACCACCTCCCGGCCGGCGTCCACCGCGGCGTCGCGGGGCAGCACAGCGGCCACCGACCCG
>DASQMQ010000629.1:0-7418 GCA_035645455.1 Pseudonocardia sp. | reverse complement strand
GTGGCCCAACCGGGCGGCCCGCGCCCGGAAGGCGCCGAACCGGCCGCGCAGCTCCTCGCGGCGGGCCAGCAGGCCCTCGGCCAGCTCGTGGGCGGTGCGCAGCTCGTCGCGGGTGGCGTCCACCGCGGTGCGCAGGGCGGCCAGGCCGGCGGTCCGCCGGGCCCAGCCGTCCGGGCGGGCCAGCGCATCGAGGGACTCGCCGAACCGCTCCGGCCCGGCCGGCAGCGGGGGCTGCGGGCCGGCGATCCGTTCCGCGGCGCGCTGCCGCATCCGCCCGGCCTCGGCGTGCAGCCGCGCCAGCTCCCCGACGGCCGCGCGCGCGGCGGCCAGGTCGGCGTCCCAGCGCTCGCGCTGGGCGGCCTGGCCGGCCAGGCGCCCGGCGACGGCGGCGGTCTCCGCGGCCAGCGCCGCCAGCACGGCACCGGCGCCCGCGGCCAGGCCGAGCGGGTCCGCGGCGACCTCGCGCTCGAGCGCGGCCACCCGGTCGGTCAGCGTCGCGACGGCGGCCACCTCGGGGTCGGCCTCGTCGACGGCGAGGTCGGCGGCCAGCCGCCGGGCGTCGCGCAGCTGCTCCGCCACCGGGACCAGCGCGGCCAGGAACCCGGAGTGGGCCGCCTCGACCGCCACCACGATGTCGCGCACCCGTTGGAACGACTGCTTCATCCGGTCGCCGAGGTCGCCCAGCGTGACGGTGTCGACCTGCTCGGCCGGGCCGGTCAGCCCGCGGTCGGCCAGCGCGACGGCGGTGCGGGCGACCTCGATCGACGGCTCGACCAGCAGCCGGTGCAGCTCGCCCAGCTCGCGCGGGCCCGGCCGCGGGCGGCGGTCGCGGACGTCCCGCGCGGTGCGCACGGTGGTCCGGAAGGCGTCGAAGTCGCGCCAGAGCCCGGCGAGTGCGTCCTGCGCCTCGGCCCACCGCTGCCCGGTCGTCCCGGTGGGCGCGCCGGAGCTCAGCAGCCGGTGACCCGGCGTGCGCTCCAGTTCGAGCAGGGTCGCGGCCATCCGCGCCTGCGCGTCCTCGCGCCGGGCCAGCTCGGCGTCGAGCCAGCCGGCGGTGCGGCGATCGTCACTCATCCGGCTTCACGTCCCCCCATGACACCGGCGTGGACCGGGTGGGCGGTGCGTGTGCAGCCGCATCCCCGATCGTGGCGGCAGGATAACGCAGCGTTTCGGGAGCTTCGTCCGGTGTCCGCCGACCGCGAGGGGTGCCGTCCGGCGAGGTGGGCCCGTAGCGTGGTGGAGCGTGGACCGCACCGAGATCACCACCATCGCCGAGCTCGAGGACCTGGTCGGGTTGCCGCTGCCGCGGATCGCGCAGAAGCAGCGCCCGGTGCTGGACCCGATCGACCGGGCCTGGATCGCCCGGTCGCCGTTCCTGCTGCTGGCCACCAGCGCGGCCGACGGCAGCTGCGACGTCTCGCCGAAGGGGGACCCGCCCGGTTTCGTGCACGTCCTCGACGAGCACACGCTGGCGGTGCCCGAGCGGCCCGGCAACAAGCGGGTCGACGGCTACCGCAACGTCCTGGCCAACCCGCACGTCGGACTGATCTTCCTGGTGCCCGGTCGGGGTGACACGCTGCGGGTCAACGGCCGCGCCCGGCTGGTCCGCGACGCCGACTACTTCGACGCGATGCGGGTCCAGGGCCACCGCCCGGTGCTGGCCCTGGAGGTGGTGGTGCGGGAGGTCTTCTTCCACTGCGCCAAGGCCTTCCTGCGCTCGTCGCTGTGGCGGCCGGAGACCTGGAGCGCCGAGGGGCTGCCCGGCCGGGCGGAGATCGCGGCCACCCTGGAGCGGCCGGACATGACCCGCGAGGAGCTGGAGCGCTACTACGGCCCGGCCTACGCGACCCGGCTCTACCAGGACGCGGCCATGCCCCAGCCGGGGCGTTGACCGCGGTCAGCGGCCGGCCAGTACCTCCCGCAGCAGCTCGGCGAGCTCGGCCGGCCGGGTGATCATGACGTCGTGCCCGCTGGTGATCCGGCGCACCGGCAGGTCCCGCTCGGTCGCCCAGCGCTCGAACGGCAGCATCGACGGCGGGTCGCAGACGATCGCGGTGGTCGGGGCCCGGCGCCAGCGGGCGGTCAGCTGCACGGGGTCGGCGAAGCTCGCGTAGGGCTGCGGGGTGAGCCGCTGCTCCAGCAGCGCGACGTCGGCGGGCTCGCGGACCCCGACGAACTTCGGTGACGGCGGTGGCAGCACGTCGCCGCCGGGGCCGGGGACGCGATCGGCCCGCCAGCGGTCGGCGACCGGCGACGGTGCCAGGTCGAGCATGCTGTCGCCGTCCTCGCCGAGCCAGCCGTCGACCAGCACCAGGTGCGCCACCTCCCGGCTGCTCGCGGCCACCGCGGCCTGGGCCACCAACCCGGCGTAGCTGTGCGCGACCACGGCCGGCGGCGCGGCGGCCGCGTCGATGATCGTGCGCAGGTGGTCGACGTGGTCCTGCAACCCGGCCCCGCGGCCGTCGACGACCGGCGGCAGGTCGAGCGGGCGGGGCCGGTGCCCGGCCGCGGCCAGCAGCGGCACCACCCGGTCCCACGCCCACGCGCCGTGCCAGGCCCCGGGTACCAGCAGGATCTCGGTCATGCCGGCCACGCTAGCAACTCGCTTGAATTTGGCAAGCGGTCAGGTCGGTCCGGTCAGTGCGCGGCGCAGCCGTCGCCGGCTCGTCGCGTCCCCGGTCACGGTCAGCCGGCCGGCCGTGGTCAGCTCGTCGGTCCGGGCCGGGTCGCGGGCGACCGCGAGCAGTGCCGCCGGGTCCCCCCGCACGACCACGTCCGGCGCGCCGTCCTCGTCGACCGCGACCCCGGAGGGTCCGAGGCGCAGGTGGACCAGCGTGCGGGTGCCGTCGCCGGTGTCCACGTCGAACCGCACCGGCAGGTCGTCGGGGAGCGCGCCCCGGCGCAGCACGAGGCTCAGCGCCAGCTCCAGCCACTGCGCGCGGAAGGCCAGCCCGGCGGCGTCGTCGGGCAGCAGCGGGAGTCCGAACCGGCCGAGCGCTTCGATCACCGGCCGCAGCCCCTGGCCGGCGTCGGTGAGCTGGTAGGTGCGGGCGCGTCCGTCGTGGTCGGGCAGCCGGGCGAGCAGCCCCGCGGCCTCCAGCCGGCGCAGCCGGTCGGCGAGCAGGTTCGTGGCGATGCCGGGCAGGTCGTGGGCGAGGGCCCGGTAGCGGCGCGGCCCGCCCAGCAGTTCCCGGACGACCAGCAGCGTCCAGCGGTCGCCGACCACGTCCAGGGCGGTGGCCACGGCGCAGAACTGCTCGTAGGTCCCGGCCACGGCGCCACTGTACGACGAGCACAACGCGCGGAGCGCCCCGCTCAGCCGGGGCCGACGACGGTCGGCCGGGACCGTCCGCCCCAGGCGATCACCGGGGCCATCAGGGCGCCGGTCACCGCGAACAGCGCCCCGAGCACCAGCCATCCCGGGCCGCTCCACTCCAGCAGCAGCGCGGTGAGCAGGACCGGGCCCATCGCGCGCGCCAGCGGCTGTCCGCTGGCGAACAGGCCCTGCCACTGGCCCGGGCGGTCCGGGTCGGCCAGCGCGAACCCGACGTGCCAGGACCCGGCCGCGAGCACCACCTCGCCGAGCACCTGCAGGGCCGCGCCCACGGCCAGGACGACGAGCGCGATCGCGGCCGAGCCGGTGAGCGTGGCGGCGGCGAAGACCGCGCAGGACGCCAGCAGGAGCAGGCCGGCGCGGCGCAGGGCGGTGGCTGCCGACGTCGCCCCGGTGACGGTGCGGGCCGCGCGCACCTGCAGGAGCAGGACGCCCAGGGTGTTCACCACGAACAGCAGCGCGATCGACCAGCCCGGGGCGGCCGTCCGCTGCGCGATGAACAGCGGCAACGCGACCGTGAGCGTCGGCATGTAGAGGTAGAGGACCGCGTTCAGCGCGGCGGCGACGACGTACGGCCGGTCGCGGAGGACGTCCAGCCGCAGCGGACGGGCGGCCGCCACCGGGCGGGCGGTCGTCGGCAGCCGCGCCACCAGGGCCGCCGCGACCAGGAACGCCACCGCGTCGAACACGAACACCGCCGAGTACGCCGCCGCTGTCCCGACGAGCAGGGCGATCCCGCCCAGTCCGGCGCCGACCCCGAGGCCGGCGTTCGTCGCGACGTGCAGCCGGGCCCGCACCGTCACCCGCTGGTCGGCCGGGACGAGGCTCGCCACCAGGGCCTGCCGGACGCCACCCAGCGCGCTCTGCCCGACGGCGTAGAGCGCGATCACCGCGGTGAAGGCGACCGCGCCCCGGGTCGCCGTCGCCACGGCGGTCAGCAGGGCGGCCGCGACGACCACCGACCAGAGCACCGCGCTGCGCCGCAGTCCGGTGCGGTCGGCCAGCTGTCCCAGCGGCGTGCTCAGCAGGAACCCGACGGTCCACGCCACGGTCAGGCACAGCCCCGTCTGCGCAGCCGAGAGGCCGACCACCCGGTTGATGAACAGGGCCGAGGTGACGTGGAAGCTGCCGTCGCCGAGCGCGTTCGCGGCGTGCGCGGTCATCAGCGTGCGGACGGCGGGCCGGGCAGATGTAGCTTCCACGGAAGCGATATTACTTCCGCGGAAGGTATCCTGCAAGGGTGACCGAAGACGTGGTGGCGGGCATCGTCGAGCAGTGGGCCCGCGAACGGCCCGACCTGGACGCCGCCCCGATGCTGGTGATCGGGCGGCTCCTCCGGCTCGGGCACGTGCTCGACGTGCGGCTGCGGCCGCCGTTCGCCGCGACCGATCTGGCCAACGGCGATTTCGACGTGCTGGCCGCGCTGCGCCGCGCCGGCGCCCCGTTCACCGCCCGACCGGTCGACCTGAGCCGGTCGCTGCTGGTCACCACGGGCGCCATCACCAAGCGGCTGGACCGGCTGGAGGCCCAGGGCTACGTCGAGCGGGAGAGCGCCGACGGGGACGGCCGCGGCAAGCTGGTCCGGCTCACCCCGACCGGGAAGGAGACCGCCGACCGCCTGATCGCGGTGCACCTGGCCAACCAGGACCGCCTGCTCGCCGGCCTCACCGGGCCGGAGCGCGACCGGCTGGCGACCCTGCTCGGCCGGTTGGCCGGGGCCCTCGAGCGCGAGGACGAGCCGCCCTGACGCGGCTACCCGGGCGTGGACCGGGAGCCCGCGCCTCCGCACAGCGCCGCGGCGGTCGCCGCCGCCGCGCCGATGAGGTGGCTGACGTCCGAGCCCACGGCGAGCAGCCCGAAGCCCTGCTCCCGGCGCGCCGCGGCGGCGTCGACGGTGCCCACGAAGATCCCGACCGGCAGCCCCGCCGTCGCGCACGCGGCCAGCACCCCGCGGACGGCGCCCTCGACGGCCGGGTCGTCGAGCCGGCCGAGCGCGTCCAGGCTCCCGGACAGGTCGTACGGGCCGACGAACACGGCGTCCACCCCGGGTACCGCGGCGATGTCGGCGATGTGCTCCGCGGCGAGCCGGTGCTCGGCCTGCACCACCACGCAGACCTCGTCGTTCGCCCGGGCGAGGTACTCGGCGAACGTCCGGCCGTAGCCGTGCGCCCGGCCGATCCCCACGCTGCGGGACCCGGCCGGCGGGTACCGGGCCGCGGCGACCGCGCGCCGGGCGTCCGCGGCCGAGTTGACCTGCGGCACGATCACCCCGGCGCACCCGGTGTCCAGGGCGGCCGCGATCCGCGGCGGCGCGTTCTCGGCCACCCGGACCAGCGTCGCGCACCGGTCCCCGACCACCTGGACCGCGGTCTGCACGTCCCGGACGGTCAGCGCGCCGTGCTCGGCGTCGACGAACAGCCAGTCGAAGCCGCAACCGGCCAGCGCGTCGGCCACCACCGGCTCGGCGACCGTCAGCAGCGTCCCCACCAGCGGTTCCCCGGCCAGCAGCCGGCGGCGGAACGTCTCGGTGCCCACGCGTCCTCCCGGGATCGGTGCTCGTCGCCCATGATCGGCCGCCGGCGGGTGGGCCGTCCAGCGTGTCGGCGCCGTCACCGTCCTCCCGCGGGTGCGGGCCGCCGGATCCGGGTAACCGCCGAGGTCCGGCGCGCGTTCCGCGGTCGCCGGGCTCGGCCCTCCCCAGCGCGTGCGCACGGCCGACCACCCCCGGTGACACCAGGAGAAGAACGTGCACATCTGGCCCGGCTCGCCCTACCCGCTCGGGTCGTCGTTCGACGGGGGCGGCACCAACTTCGCGATCTTCTCCGAGGTCGCCGAACGGATCGAGCTGTGCCTGTTCGACGACGACGGCACCGAGACCCGCCACGTGCTCCCGGAACGCAACGGCCTGGTCTGGCACGGCTACATCCCGCGGATCTGGCCCGGCCAGCGCTACGGCTACCGGGTGCACGGCCCGTACGACCCGGCCGCCGGGCTGCGCTGCAACCCGGCGAAGCTGCTGCTCGACCCGTACGCGAAGGCCGTCGACGGGCGGATCGACTGGAACGAGTCGCTGTTCGCCTACCGGTTCGGCGACCCCGACTCGCGCAACGACGACGACTCCGCGTCGCACATGATGAAGTCGGTGGTCATCAACCCCTACTTCGACTGGGCGAACGACCGCCCGCTGCGCATCCCGTACAACGAGACCGTCATCTACGAGGCCCACGTCAAGGGCATGACCATGGCGCACCCGGACGTCCCGGCGGACGTCCGCGGCAGCTACGCCGGCATCGCGCACCCGGCGATGATCAAGCACTTCCGGGAGCTCGGGGTGACCGCGGTCGAACTGATGCCGGTGCACCAGTTCGTGCACGACTCCACCCTGGTGGAGAAGGGGCTGTCGAACTACTGGGGCTACAACACCATCGGCTTCTTCGCCCCGCACAACGACTACGCCAGCTTCGGCACCCGCGGTGAGCAGGTCTACGAGTTCAAGACCATGGTCAGCGCGCTGCACAAGGCCGGCATCGAGGTGATCCTCGACGTGGTCTACAACCACACCGCCGAGGGCAACCACCTGGGCCCGACGCTGTCCTTCCGCGGGGTGGACAACCAGGCCTACTACCGCCTCGTCGACGGCGACCCGAAGCACTACTACGACACCACCGGCACCGGCAACAGCCTCAACGTCCGCCACCACGAGTCGCTGCGACTGCTCATGGACTCGCTGCGGTACTGGGTCACCGAGATGCACGTCGACGGGTTCCGGTTCGACCTGGCCTCGTCGCTGGCCCGGGACTTCCACGAGGTGAACCGGCTGTCGGCGTTCTTCGACCTGGTCAACCAGGACCCGATCGTCAGCCAGGTCAAGCTGATCGCGGAGCCGTGGGACGTCGGTGAGGGCGGCTACCAGGTGGGCGGGTTCCCCCCGTTGTGGACGGAGTGGAACGGCAAGTACCGCGACACCGTGCGCGACTTCTGGCGGGGCGAGCCGACGCTCGGCGAGTTCGCGTCACGCTTCACCGGCTCCCCGGAGCTGTACGAGATCGACGGCCGGCGCCCGATCGCGTCGATCAACTTCGTC
>DASQMQ010000628.1:0-1778 GCA_035645455.1 Pseudonocardia sp. | reverse complement strand
GGGACGTCGGTGAGGGCGGTTACCAGGTGGGTGGGTTCCCGCCGTTGTGGACGGAGTGGAACGGCAAGTACCGCGACACCGTGCGCGACTTCTGGCGTGGCGAGCCGGCGCTCGGCGAGTTCGCGTCGCGCGTCTCGGGCTCGTCGGACCTCTACGAGGCCGACAACCGCCGCCCGATCGCCTCGATCAACTTCGTGACCGCGCACGACGGGTTCACCCTCGAGGACCTGGTCTCCTACAACGAGAAGCACAACGAGGCCAACGGCGAGGGCAACCGGGACGGGGAGAGCCACAACCGGTCCTGGAACCACGGCGCCGAGGGCCCCACCGACGACAGCGAGATCTTCACGCTGCGGGAGCGGCAGAAGCGCAACATCCTGACCACCCTGCTGCTCAGCCAGGGCGTGCCGATGATCTCGCACGGCGACGAGCTGGGGCGCACCCAGCGCGGCAACAACAACGTCTACTGCCAGGACAACGAGCTGAGCTGGATCGACTGGAAGTCCGCCCGGGACCAGGAGGTGCTCACCGAGTTCACCGCCCGGCTGGCGAAGCTGCGCGCCGAGCACCCGGTCTTCCGCCGGCAGCGGTTCTTCCAGGGCCGCCCGCTGCGCGGCACCGGGGTGGACGACATCGCCTGGCTGCGACCCGACGGCCAGCACATGAGCGACGCGGACTGGCGCGGGCACACCCCGACCGTGATGATCTACCTCAACGGCGACGGCATCCCGGACCGCGACGACCTCGGCGAGCACGTCGTGGACCGCTCGTTCCTGCTGCTCATCAACCCCCACCACGAGCAGCACGTGTTCACCGTCCCGGACCGCAACTACGGCCGGACCTGGGAGACGGTGGTGGACACCGCCGACCCGCTGCTGGCCGACACCCGCAACCGACGCCCGGCTCCCGGCAGCCCGGTCGAGGTGCCGCCGCGGTCGATGCAGGTGCTGATGGCGACCTGAGCCGGCGCCGGCCGCCCGGCGACGTGACGCGTCCGACGAATGTCGTGGTTTACCGATCACCCGATCGGATAGGGCATTCTGCGGGTCGCCGGACGATCTGTGCCGTGCGTCGCTGTATTCGCACCCGGCTTGTTCGGGGGCGGGATGGCCGTATGCTTGGAGGCAGCTGGTCGGACACCGAACAGCGGTCCACTGACCTCGTACTACGAGATCACCGGACATTGACTCCGCGTAGCGGTGTGGCTGCGGCGCTATCGCCGACCACTGCTCGACGCACCGGCTGCCGGTCACCTCGACCGCAGCTCCGGCACGAATACCGAGAAGGGCTCTTCTTGATGGCTCAGTCCATTGATCAGGACAAGAACGGCAAGAACGACGCCAAGAACGACCGGGCCCCGAAGGGCGACCAGAACCCCAAGGGCGCGCCCGGCCAGGACGGTGCCCGCGGCGACGACGGCTCGAAGGGGCTGACCGGACCGGTCGGGGACCAGGGTCCGAAGGGCGACCAGGGCACCAAGGGCCCGGTCGGCGAGCTGGGCGACAAGGGCCTGAAGGGCGACCAGGGCACCAAGGGCCCGATCGGCGACCAGGGCGTCAAGGGCCCCGTCGGCGACCAGGGCGTCAAGGGCCCGGTCGGCGCCCCCGGTCTGCCCGGCGAGCGCGGCGACAAGGGCCCGACCGGTGCCCCCGGTCTGCCCGGCGAGCGCGGTGACAAGGGTCCGACCGGCGCTCCCGGTCTGCCCGGCGAGCGCGGCGACAAGGGCCCGGACGGCCCCACCGGCGAGCAGGGCCCGCGCGGCGTGCAGGGCTCCACGG
>DASQMQ010000627.1:0-2058 GCA_035645455.1 Pseudonocardia sp. | reverse complement strand
CACGGGTTGGCGTGCTTGACCACCGCGACGCAGACGCCGTCGTGGTCGTGCGCGGCCCGCCACGCCGCGTCCGCGTCGACGTAGTTGTTGTAGGACATCTCCTTGCCGTGCAGCTGCTCGGCCGACGCCACCCCGGCGCCGCCGGTGACGTACAGCGCGGCCGGCTGGTGCGGGTTCTCGCCGTAGCGCAGCGCCGCGGCGCGGTCCCAGGTGGCGCCGATCCAGGCCGGGAACGGGCCGTCGCCGTCCGGGGCCAGCACGTTGCCCATCCAGGAGGCGACCGCGACGTCGTAGGTCGCGGTGTGCCGGAACGCCGCCGCGGCCAGCGCGCGCCGGTCGGCGAGCTCGAACCCGCCGTTCTCGACCTGCTCCAGCACCCACTGGTAACGGTCCGGGTCGACGACGACGGCCAGGCTCGCGTGGTTCTTGGCCGCCGCGCGGACCATCGCCGGCCCGCCGATGTCGATCTGCTCGACGCACTCGTCGGGCGCCGCGCCGGAGGCCACCGTCTCGGTGAACGGGTACAGGTTGGACACCAGCAGCTCGAACGGCGCGATGCCGAGCTCGGTCAGCTGGGCCAGGTGCTCGGGGCGGCGGGTGTCGGCCAGCAGCCCGGCGTGCACCCCCGGGTGCAGCGTCTTGACCCGCCCGTCGAGGCACTCGGGGAATCCGGTGAGCTCCTCAACGGGCGTCACCGGCACCCCGGCCGCGGCGATCCGGGCCGCGGTCGACCCGGTGGAGACGATCTCGACGCCGAGCGCGTGCAGCCCGGTGGCCAGCTCGTCCAGCCCGGTCTTGTCGTAGACGCTGATCAGGGCTCGGCGCACGGGACGGCGCTGGCTGTCGCTCACGGGATGGTCACCTCTCGTCCGGTCACGGTGGCCCCGTGCCGGGCCAGCGCGGCGACGGTGCCGACCAGCAACCGCCGTTCCTCGATCTTGATGCGTTCGTGCAGCACCGCGGCGGTGTCGCCGGGCTGCACCGGGACCGGGCTCTGGGCCAGCACCGGACCGGTGTCGACGCCGTCGTCCACCAGGTGCACGGTGGCCCCGGTGACCTTGACGCCGTAGGCCAGCGCGTCCACGACCGGGCGCACCCCGGGGAACGCCGGCAGCAGCGCCGGGTGCGTGTTGATCATCGGTTTGCCGACGGCGGCCAGGAAGCCGGGACCGAGGATCTTCATGAAGCCGGCGCTCACCACCAGGTCGGGGCGGTGCTCGGCGACGGCCCCGGCGATCGCGGCGTCCCAGCCGGCGCGGTCGGCGTGCTCGGCCACCCGCACGGTGAAGGTCGGCACGCCGGTCCGCTCGGCCCGGGCCAACCCCTCGATGCCCGCGCGGTCGGCGCCCACGCCCACCACCCGCGCCGGGTAACCCGGCTCGGCGGTCGCGTCCAGCAGCGCCTGCAGCAGCGTGCCCGAACCGGAGACCAGCACCACCACCCGCGCGGGATCCGGGATCTCGACCCGGTAGGGGCGGCTCGACGGGGCGGGCAAGCGGCAACTCCTCGACAGCGGGTGGGGTGGGGTGGGGTGCGTCCAGCCTAAGCCGCGACCCGGGTCACCACGCCCCCGGCGCCCGCCCGGCGGACCGGGCCCGGCACGGCGACCTGACCGCAGCCGTCGTCGGCGCGCTGGTCCACCCCGGGACGGTGCCGTCGCACCGCCGGCCGGCCAGCGCGTCAGGTGTCGGACGGATCGGAGTCGCGCACCGCCTGCCGCTCGGCCGCCTCCTTCGCCCGAAGCGCCACCAACTCGGCGACGGTGCGGGGCTTGGGGGCGTCGGGGACCGGCGCGTTCCCGCTGGTCCGGGCGGCCGCGTCGGGAGCGTGCTCGGCCTTCGGCGGCGACGCCGGCCGACCCGCCCGGGACCGGCGGGCGGCGCGCGCCGCCCGCTGCGCGGCCCGGTCGGCGCGTTCCTGCTCCGGGGTCGCCGCCGGGGCCTGCGCGGCCCGGCCCTGCCGGACGATCCGGCCAGGCCTTCCGGGGTCCGGACCATCGCCCGGCCCCGACGCCCCCGCACGACCGGCGGTTGCCGCGGGTCCGGTGGAGTTCGCGGC
>DASQMQ010000626.1:0-1951 GCA_035645455.1 Pseudonocardia sp. | reverse complement strand
CGCGGTGACGTTCGTGGTCAGCGGGCTGCCCCCGGCCGCCGGGGAGGGCCGCCCGCCGTACTGGCTGGTCGGCATCGCGGCCGCGATCGCGATCTGCGCCCTGGTCCTGCCCGGCTTCTCCGGGTCGTTCCTGCTGCTGGTGTTCGGCCTCTACGAGCCCACCCTGCGCGCGGTGGCCGAGTTCGACCTGGCCTACATCGCGGTGTTCGGCCTCGGTGCGCTGATCGGCCTGGGGTCGTTCGTGGCGCTGCTGCAGTGGCTGCTGGAGCACCACCGCCGGACCCTGATGGTGGTCGTGGCCGGGGTGCTGCTCGGCGCGCTGCGGGCGCTGTGGCCGTGGCAGGACGACGCCCGCGGGCTGCTGCTCCCGGACCCGAGCGGCGCCGCGATGCTGGTGCCGGCGCTGCTGGGCGCGGCGCTCGTCGTCGGGATCATGCTGCTGGAGCGCCGGCTGGACAACGGGTCGGACCGGCTGGACGACGGGTCCGAGGCGCCGACCGTGGCCCTGCCCATCCAGCACCACCCCCGGCATCGTGCGTGAGTTCCAGGGCTCCGGCCCTGGGACTCACGCACGACCTCAGCCGACGACGGTCCAGGTGTCGCGGCCGTTGAGCAGGGCCTGCAGGTCGGGGTCCGGGCGGGCCTGCTTGGCCTGCTCGACCTGGGCGCGCGCGGCGTCGTCGTAGGTCGGGCGGGCGACCTGGCGGAAGATCCCGGTCACCGTGTGGGTGAGGTCCTGGTCCGACAGCCGGGACAGGGCCCAGGCCAGGTTGTGGTCGGTCTCGTCGTGGACCACGATGTGGTCCGCGGGGACCTCGTCGGTCTTGGCCACCGACAGCCCGAAGCCCTCCTGCACGACGGCGTAGGTGCCCAGGCCGTCGTCGTCCTTGGGGCCGAACCGGATCGGCTCGCCGTGGGTGAGCGGGATCAGCCGCTCGGCCGCCTCGTCGCCCCGGCGCAGCACGTCGAAGCTGCCGTCGTTGAAGATCGGGCAGTCCTGGAAGATCTCCACCAGGGCGGTGCCGCGGTGCGCGGCCGCGGCCTGCAGCACGGTGGTGAGGCCGGCGCGGTCGGAGTCGATCGCCCGGCCGACGAACGAGGCCTCGGCCCCGAGCGCCACCGACACCGGGTTGAACGGGTGGTCCACCGACCCCATCGGCGTCGATTTGGTGATCTTGCCGACCTCGCTGGTCGGCGAGTACTGGCCCTTGGTCAGCCCGTAGATCCGGTTGTTGAACAGCAGGATCGTCATGTTGACGTTGCGGCGCAGGGCGTGGATCAGGTGGTTGCCGCCGATGGACAGCGCGTCCCCGTCGCCGGTGACGACCCAGACCGACAGGTCGGGCCGGGTGACCGCGAGGCCGGTGGCGATGGCCGGGGCGCGCCCGTGGATGGAGTGCATCCCGTAGGTGTCCAGGTAGTACGGGAACCGGCTGGAGCAGCCGATCCCGGACACGAACACGGTGTTCTCCCGGCGGATCCCCAGCGTCGGCAGGAACTGCCGGACGGCGGCCAGCACGGCGTAGTCGCCGCAGCCGGGGCACCAGCGGACCTCCTGGTCGGAGGTGAAGTCCTTGGCGGTCTGCTTGTCCTCGGTGGTCGGGACGCCGTCGAGCCCGCCCAGCTGCGGCAGGCCCAGGTCGATGGCTGTCATGCGTGCACTCCCGTGGGGTGATCGTCGAGGTGCCGGAGGAACAGGTCCTGCAGCTCCTCGGCCTTGAACGGCAGGCCGGACACCGTGGTGTAGCTCTGCGCGTCGACCAGGTAGCGCCCGCGCAGCAGCAGCGACAGTTGACCCAGGTTCATCTCGGGCACCAGCACCCTGCGGTACCGGCCGAGCACGTCGCCGAGGTTGGCCGGCAGCGGGTTGAGGTGGCGCAGGTGGGCGGTGGCGACCCGGCGCCCGAGCGCGCGCACCCGGCGCGCCCCGGCGCCGATCGGGCCGTAGGTC
>DASQMQ010000625.1:0-4865 GCA_035645455.1 Pseudonocardia sp. | reverse complement strand
GACCACGACGCCCGGCAGAAGGTCCTGCGCGACCGCGAACGCCGCCGCGCCCTCGACGATCCCGCCTGACCCCGCCCCCGCCCCCGGGGTTGACCGGTCGGCGCACCGGGGCCGGGGGTCAGCCGTTCTCGGCGATGTCGGACAGCAGGGCGAACAGGGTGCGCACCGGGACCCCGGTGCCGCCCTTGGCGGTGTAGCCGTAGGGCCCGCCGGAGTGGAACGCCGGACCGGCGATGTCGATGTGCGCCCAGGCCAGCCCCTGCGGCACGAACTCGCGCAGGAAGGTCCCGGCGACCAGCATCCCGCCCCACCGCGCTCCGGTGACGTTGGCGATGTCGGCGACCCGGGAGTCCAGTTCGGCGCGCATGTGCGGGGGCAGCGGCATCGCCCAGCCGTCCTCGCCGGTGGCCCGGGCGTGCGCGGCGACCCGGTCGCGGAGCTCGTCGCTGCCCATGATCCCGGCGGTGCGCATGCCCAGCGCCACCTGCTGGGCCCCGGTCAGCGTCGAGGTCTCGACCAGGTAGTCCGGGGAGTCCTCGGCGGCCCGCACGATCGCGTCGGCCAGGATCAGCCGGCCCTCGGCGTCGGTGTTGAGCACCTCCACGGTCCGGCCGCCGTACATGCGCAGCACGTCGCCGGGGCGGTAGGCGGTGTCGCTGGGCATGTTCTCGGCCATCGGCACCGTCGCGGTGACCGCCACCGGCAGCTCCAGCCGCGCGGCCAGCACGGTGGTGGCGATGACCGCGGCCGCGCCGCTCATGTCCGAGGTCATGTGGTCCATGCCCGCCGCCGGCTTGATCGAGATGCCGCCGGTGTCGAAGGTGATGCCCTTGCCCACCAGCGCGACCTTCGCCCGCGGGGAGTCGCCGCCGGACCAGCTCAGCCGGACCAGCCGGGGCTTGCGCGCGGAGCCCTGGCCCACCCCGAGCACCCCGCCGAAGCCGGCCTCGGCGAGGGCGGCGTCGTCGAGCACCTCGACCTGCACCCCGGCCGCCTCCGCCAGCGCCGCCGCCCGGGCCGCGAAGCTCTCCGGGAACAGGTCGTTGGGTGGGGTGTTGACCAGGTCGCGGGCGCTCCGGACGGCCTCGCCCACGGCGGTCGCCGTCCGCAGGGTGCGCTCCCCGGCGTCGTCGAGGTCGGGGACGACGAGGTCGACCCGACCGACCGGCGCCTTGCCCTCGCCGTTGGTCCGGTACTCGCGGAAGGCATAGGCCCCCATCAGGGTGCCTTCGGCCGCCGCGGCCAGGTCCATCGCACCGAGCGTGCTCACCGCGTGCCCGGTGCCGGCCAGCGCCCGCGCCGCTGCCCCGGACGCCCGCCGCACCTGCTCGGCGCTCGGCTCCGGCCCGGCCTCCGGCTTGCCCAGGCCCACGGCCACCAGCAGGCCCGCGGTGAGCGTGCCCCGGGTCGGCAGCCGGACGACCTCCTCGGCCTTCCCGCTCGCCCCGGCCAGGGCCAGCAGCCCGGCCAGCTCGCCGGCGAAGGCCGCGTCGACCTCCTCGGCGCCGGGGGCCGGCCGCGGCCCGTTCCCGTCGGACCCGGGCAGCAGCCCGATCACCACGGCGTCGGCGTCGGCGGTGGCGGGCGACCCGCTCCGGAGGTGCAGTTCGGTGGACACAGCAGGTTCTCGCATTCGTCTGGGTGGCCCCGGCGACCCGTGGCGCCGCCGTGAGATCGCTTCGAGATGCTAATGACACCCCGGTGCGGCCGGATCGGCCAGGTTCGGGTGCAAGGGTTGTCGGGTGACCTCCGGAGAGCTGCGCCGGCTCGGTACGGCCGACGCGGTCGTGCTCGGGCTGGCCGCCATGCTGGGCACCGGTGTGTTCGCGGTCTGGCCGGCGGCCGCGGCCGCGGCCGGGCCGTGGCTGCTGCTCGCGGTCGTGCTGGCCGCGCTGGTCGCGGCCTGCAACGCCGGCTCGGCCGCCGACCTGGCCGTCGCCCACCCGGAGAGCGGCGGCGGCTACGTCTACGGCTACGAGCGGGTCTCCCCGGCGGTCGGCCGGCTGGCCGGGGTGGCGTTCCTGGTCGGCAAGATCGCCTCGGCGGCGGCCGCGGCCGGGGTGTTCGGCGGCTACGTGCTGCCCTCCGCCCCGCTGGTCGCCGCGATCCCGGCGGTGGTCGTGGTCACCGTGCTGAACAGCGCCGGCGTGCGGTGGACCGCGCGGGGGGCGTACACGCTGGTCGGCGGCACGCTGGTGGTGCTGCTCGCGGTGGTGGTCATCGGGCTGGTCGCCGGCGGGAGCGACGTGGCGCCCGCGTTGCCCGACGTCGGGCCCGCCCCGGGCGGCGGGGTGCTCGGCGTGCTCACCGCGGCCGGGCTGATCTTCTTCGCGTTCGCCGGCTACGCCCGGATCGCCACCCTGGCCGGCGAGGTGGTCGACCCCGGGCGCAGCATCCGGCGCGCGGTGGTGATCGCGCTCGGCATCACCCTGGTGACCTACCTGCTGGTCGCGGTGGCGCTGCTGGTCGGGCTGGGCAGCGCCCGGCTGGCCACCGAGCCGGCGCCGCTGGTGTCGCTGGTCGACTCGGCCGGGGTGAACGCGGTCGGGGTGCTGGTGCGGGTGGGGGCCGCCGTGGCGGCCGGCTCGGCGCTGCTGTCGGTGCTGGTCGGGGTGAGCCGGACGGCGGTCGCCATGTCCCGGCGCGGCGACCTGGCGGCCGGGCTGGGCGTCATCGGCAGCCGCGGCACCCCGTACCGGGCCGACGCGATCGGCGGCCTGCTGGCCATCGGGGTCACCGTGCTGGCCGGACCCATCGCGGCGATCGCGCTCTCGGCCTGCTCGGTGCTGGTCTACTACGCGGTGGTCAACCTGGCCGCGCTGCGGTTGGCCGCCGGGGAACGCCGCTGGCCGCGGTGGATCGCGTGGCTCGGTCTCGCGCTGTGCGTCGGCCTGGCCCTGCTGCTCCCGCTGCCCCAGGTCCTCATCACCGCCCTCGCCCTGACCCTGGGCTGGACCGCGGTCACCTTCCTCCGCCGCTGACCGGGGGCGGGCGCGGGAAGGACGTCGGAGCACCGTCCTTCACGCACGACCGCGGGTGAGGTCGAGGTGGGCCTCGGCGGCGGCCTGGACACCGTCGACGTCACCGGTGGCCAGCAGGTCCAGCAGCAGGCCGCGGGCGACGGCGAGCTGCAGCCGGGCGTGCGCGCGGGCCTCGGCGCGGGGGACCCCGGCGCGGACGCCGAGCTCGGTCAGCGGGTCCAGCCAGTCGGTGACGACGCCGTCGAGCAGCGGGGCGGCGTGCGGCCGGCCCTGCAGCGCCTGCCCGTAGAGCTCGAAGAACAGCCGCTCGGCCGGCCACTGGGCGGGATCGATCAGATCCAGCCAGAACCGGCGGGCCTGCTGCTCGGCGTCGAGGTCCGGATCGGCCACCAACGCGGCCAGCCGGGCGCGCTGGCGCCGCTCCACCGCGCGCACGACCTCGACGATCAGCCCGTCGCGCGATCCGAAGTGGTAGATGAGCATGCGATGGCTGGTGCCCAGCTCAGCGGCCAGCGCACGCAGGCTGATCTCGCCCACCCCGTGCTCGGTCACGTGCTCCAGGGCCGCTGCGAGCAGGTCGTCCCGGGCGCTCATGTACCGGATGGTACGTTGTACCGCGTGGTACACGAGGAGTACGTGGTGCGGATCAACGAGGCGCCGGCGGCCGTGGCCCCGGTGGTCCTGGACGTCGAGCGGTGGGCGGAGTGGACGGACTCGATCCGCTCGGCCGAGCTGCTGGACCCGGGGCCGCTGCGGGTGGGCAGCCGGGTCCGGCTCGAGCAGCCCAGGCTGCCCACCGTCGTCTGGACGGTCACCGAGCTCGACCCGGCGCGCGGGTTCGCCTGGGAGTCCGGCGGACCGGGCGTCCGGACGGTGGGCGACCACTGGGTCGAGCCGGTCGACGGCGGCTCGCAGGTGACCGTGCGACTCACCCAGCACGGGCCGGTCGGCACCCTCATCGCCTGGCTGACCCGCGGCCTGACCCGCCGCTACCTCCGCCTGGAGGGCGACGGGCTGGCCGCCCGCTGCACCAGGTAGGCCCAGTAGCGTCAGCGGCGTGGACGATCTGCTGACCAGCCCGCTGCACGACCGGCACCTCGCCCTGGGCGCCGCCCTCGGCGCCTTCGGTGGGTGGTCGATGCCGCTGTCCTACCCGGACGGCACCGTCGCCGAGCACACCGCGGTCCGGGAGGCCGTCGGCGTGTTCGACGTGAGCCACCTCGGCAAGCTGTCGATCACCGGGCCGGGCGCGGCCGGGTTCGTCGACCGCTGCTTCACCGCCGACCTGGGCAAGCTGGAGCCGGGCCACGCCCAGTACACCCTGTGCTGCACGGAGTCCGGCGGCGTCGTCGACGACATCATCGTCTACCTGGTCGGCCCGGACGAGGTGCTCGCGGTGCCGAACGCGGCCAACGCCGCCCGGGTCGCCGAGCTGCTGCGGGCCGCGGCCCCGGACGGCGTGCAGGTCGCCGACCGGCACCGCGACCTGGCGGTGCTGGCCGTGCAGGGCCCGCGTGCGCCGGAGACGGTCACCGCGGTGCTCGGTGAGCTCCCGCCGTTCGACTACATGGCCTTCACCGACGTGCCCACGCCCGACTCCACCGGCATCCGGGTCTGCCGCACCGGCTACACCGGGGAGCGCGGCTACGAGCTGCTGGTCCCGGCTGCCGACGCCGGCGCGACCTGGGACGCCCTGGTCGAGGCCGGGGCCCGCCCGGCCGGGCTGGGTGCCCGCGACACCCTGCGCACCGAGATGGGCTACCCGCTGCACGGCCAGGACCTGTCGGTGGACATCAGCCCGGTGCAGGCCGGCAGCGGCTGGGCGGTCGGCTGGTCCAAGCCGGAGTTCTGGGGCCGGGCGGCGCTGCTGGCCGAGAAGCAGGC
>DASQMQ010000624.1:0-3133 GCA_035645455.1 Pseudonocardia sp. | reverse complement strand
GTGGTCGCGTCCAGGACCAGGTGGTCGGGGGTCACGCCGCCACCGACCAGCGACTCGCCGAGCCCCCAGGTGGCGTCGATGACCATCCGGTCGGTCGCCCCCGACACCGGGTCGGCGGTGAACAGCACCCCGGACGCCTCGGCGTCCACCAGCTGCTGGACGACGACGGCCAGCGCCACGTCGCCGTCGGCGATGCCGGCCCGGCGCCGGTAGGCCACCGCGCGGTCGGTCCACAACGAGGCCCAGCAGCGCCGGACCGCGTCGACGACCGCGTCCGCGCCCCGGACGTCGAGGAAGGTGTCCTGTTGCCCGGCGAACGACGCCCCGGGCAGGTCCTCGGCGGTCGCCGAGGACCGGACCGCGACCGCGGGCCCGCCCAGCGCGGCGTAGGCCGCCCGGATCGGTCCGGCGAGCTCGTCGGGGACGGCGTGCGCGGCGAACAGCGCGGCCACCGCGGCCTCGTCGGCGTCCCGGATGCCGGAGCGCAGGTCGTGCTCGGCGACGAACCGGCGGTAGGCGGCCGTGGTGACGTGGAAGCCCGGTGGCACCGGCAGCCCGGCCCGGGCCAGCCGGCCGAGCGACTCGCCCTTGCCCCCGGCGGTGGCCAGGTCGGCGGCCGGGTCGGCCAGGTCGAGGACCACCGGGGTGGTGGTGGGTGCGGTCATGGCTGCTCCCCTCGGCCGCCGGGATCGGCGGCGGTGCTCACGTGGGCCCGGATCGCCGCGTCCAGCGCGGCGGTCTCGTCCGGGGCGAGCGGTTCGGCGCGGGCGAAGGCCCGGTGCACGGTGTCGGCGAGCAGGTCCGGGGCTGCGGCGGCGGGGAGGTGCAGGGGCTCGGGGATCAGCGCCGCGGTCACGAAGTAGCCGTGGAAGACCGCGCTGAGCACGGCGACCAGCTCGGGCAGGGTCCGGTCGGCGCGCAGCAGGCCGGCCCCGCGCAGCCGGTCGATCAGGGCGACGGAGCCGTCGCCCGGCTGCGGGTCGTGCTCGGCGGTCGCGGCGAGCCTGCCGAGCACCTCGCGGTCCAGCAGCAGCACCGCGGCCATCAGCGGTCGCTGCTGGTAGGCGCGGACCTGCGCGGCGACCAGGTGGCGCAGGTCCACCGGCCCGTCCACGGCGGCGATCTCCTCGTGCACCCGCCGGTGCAGGGTCTCGCGCTCGCGGCGCAGGACGGCGACGAACAGCGCCTCCCGGCCGCCCCACCGCTGGTAGACGGTGCTCTTCGAGATCCCGGCCGCGCGGGCGACGTCGTCGAGGGTGGTGCGGTCGTAGCCGTAGCGCAGCAGCAGGTCGGTGGCCGCGTCCAGGATCCGGCCGCCGACGTCCGCCCGCCCCCGAGCCGCCACCGCCACGCCTCCTGTTCATCATGACTCGATACGTGCAACTGGTCATGGCAGACAGTACGCCTCCTCGCAACCCCCTTGCGCGCGCCAGGAAAGCCACCATGGCCGGGGGGCACGGGCAGGGCGATCAGAGGTCGCGGAGGAGGGCGGCGGTGGCGGCCTGGTGGTTGTGCTCGGCCCAGCCCAGGGGGGTGGCGCCGAAACGGGTGTCGCGGCGGGTGGGGTCGGCGCCCAGCTCCAGCAGCAGCCCGACGAGCGCCGTGTCGCCGGCGAAGGCGGCCTGGTGCAGCGGGGTGGCGTCGCCCGCCGGGTGCAGGTCGAAGCCGAGCTCGACGAGCAGCCGGACGGCCTCGGCGCGGCCGACGTCGGTCGCGACCCGCACCGCGTCCGGGCGGCGCGCCCTCGCCCGGGCCAGCAGCGCCGGGTCGGCGGCGAGCGCGGCGGCGCGATCGCCGGCCAGGCAGGCGGTGATCAGCTCGGCGACCGGGTCGGTGTCGGGGACGGTGGCTCCGGCGGCCCGCAGCAGCGCGGCGACCTCCCGATTGCCCCGGGCCACGGCCAGCTCGTAGGGGGTGCGGCCGTGCCGGACCGGGTGCCGGGTGCCCCGGCCGTCGGGATCGGCGCCGGCGGCCAGCGCGAGCCGGGCCCACTCCGGGCGGTCGCCCTCGGCCGCGACGGACAACTGGTCCTCCAGCAACTGCCGCGGGCTCGGGTGCGCCGAGCGCAGCAGCGCCCGCCACGGCCCGCCGTCACCGCGCCCCAAGCCGAACTCGATCAGCAGCCGCAGGTGCCCGTCGTCCGGCTCGAACTGCCGGTTGTAGAGGGCCTGGCTGTCGTTCGGGTCGGCCCCGGCCGTCAGCAGCAGCCGGGCCAGGGCGGGGCCGTCGCGGTGCGGCGGCTGGTTCGCCCCGTTCTCGCCGCCGCCGAACACCCCGGTCAGCGCGGTGAACACGCAGATCCCGCCCCAGAGGTAGCCGGCGTTCGGGTCGGCGCCGTGGCGCAGCAGCAGCCGGGCCACGCCGGGGAAGTCGGCGCCCGGGGCGCCGATGCGGGAGTAGGCCAGGTAGAGCAGCGGCGCCCAGTCGAACGGCCCCCCGGCCCTGGTGGCCGCCGCCGGGTCGGCGGCCAGGAAACCCTCGGTGGCGGCCAGGTCGCCCGTGGCGGCAGCCGCATGCACGGTCGCCGCGCCCAGCGCCGGGTCGGCGGCCAGGGCCGCGGTCGCCCGGGCCTGGTCGAGCAGGTCGTCGTCGCCGTAGCGCAGGCAACCCAGCCGCAGCAGCTCGTCCACCGGGTCGTCCGGCGCGGCGACCTCGTGCGGGTTGCGGGTGTGCCGGGCGATGACGTCGAGGTGGCGGCGCAGGTCGGGCCAGCTGGTGAAGCCGTAGGCGCGGGCCAGCGCGAGCTGGGCGTCGGCCAGCCGGGGCGCGGCCGGCGGGCGCGGGTGGTGCTCGGCCATCAGGGCGATGGCCTGCTCGTCGCCCGCGCGCAGCTCCTTCAGCAGGGTGCGGGCCTGCCCGCGCAGGTGCTCGGGGCTGGGGTTGTCGGGGAAGTACAGCGTCGGCATGCGGGCCTCCGGTCCGGTGAGCCCGGTGTCCGCATGCTCGGGCCGGACGGAGGTGCCGGTGCGCGCGAGTCCCACCCAGGTGGGCTGCGCCCTTCCCGCGGACCGGTGGCGACCTGCGCGCCGCCCCGGAAACTACCGCCCGCCGGCGTCGTCCACCAGCAGCCCACCGACCGCCCGCCTCCCGACGCGGTGGGTCGGCTTCCCCGGCACCGGCGTCGGCGGCGGGG
>DASQMQ010000623.1:0-4783 GCA_035645455.1 Pseudonocardia sp. | reverse complement strand
CCCGGCGGCGCTGGCCGCGTCCGCGCCGTCGCTGGTGCGCAGTGGACGCCCGGTGCTCACCCACGGCGTGCAGTCCGGGGACGTGCTGCCCGGCTCGGGCCTGGTCTGGGCGCGCGCCGACCGGCCGTCCCGGATGGTCGTCGAGGTCTCCGACCGCCCCGACCTGCGCGGCGCCCGGCGCCTGCGCGGCCCGGTCCTCACCCCGGACACCGACTTCACCGGGGTCGTGCGGGTGCCCGGGCGCGGCCGCACCCTGCACTACCGGGTCACCGCCGAGGACCTGGACGGCCGCACCGCGGGCGCCCCGGTGACCGGCTCGTTCCGGTTGCCGCCCGGCGGGCGCGAGGGCGTCCGGTTCGTCTGGTCCGGCGACATCACCGGTCAGGGCTGGGGGATCAACCCCGACGTCGGCGGCATGCGGATCTTCGCCGCGATGGCCGCGCGGGACCCGGACTTCTTCCTGTGCAGCGGCGACCACGTCTACGCCGACGGCACCCTGGACGAGACCGTCGCCCTGCCCGACGGGCGCACCTGGCGCAACCTGGTGGTGCCGGCCAAGACCAGGGTCGCCGAGACCCTCGACGAGTACCGCGCCAACTTCGCCTACAACCTGCTCGACGACCACCGGCGCGCGTTCGGGGCCGCGGTCGCCCAGGTCAACCAGTGGGACGACCACGAGGTCACCAACAACTGGTACCCGGGCGAGGTCCTGCCCGACGACGGGCGCTACACCGAGCGGCGGGTCGACGTGCTGGCCGCGCGGGCCGCCCGGGCCTTCCACGAGTGGGTGCCGCTGGACCCCCGCCGAGCCGTCGACGGGCGGGTCTACCGGCGGCTGCCGCACGGCCCGGACCTGGAGCTGTTCGTGATCGACATGCGCAGCCACCGCGACCGCAACGGCCCCAACTCCGGGCCGTCCGGGTCGGTGCTGGGCGAGCGGCAGGCCCGCTGGCTGGTCGACGCGCTGGCCTCGTCCCGGGCCACCTGGAAGATCGTCGCGGCGGACATGCCGATCGCCCGGCTCACCGAGGACGACGACCCGGGCACCTGGGACGGGGTGAGCGACGGGACCGGCGGCGCCCCGCGCGGCCGGGAGACCGAGATCGCCGGGGTGCTGCGCTCGCTGCGCGACCGGGCGGTGCGCAACGTCGTCTGGCTGACCGCCGAGGTGCACTACACCGCGGCGCACCACTACTCGCCCGCGCGCGCCGCGGTCGGCGACTTCGACGAGTTCTGGGAGTTCGTGTCCGGCCCGCTGAACGCCGGTGCGTTCGGCCCGAACCCGCTGGACCCGACGTTCGGCCCGGCCGAGGTGTTCGTGCACGCGCCGCGCACGGCCGCGGAGTCCTCGCCGCTGGGCGGGTTCCAGCACTTCGGCGAGGTCGAGATCGGCCCCGGCGGGGACGAGTTGACGGTGACCCTGCGCGACCAGGACGGGCACGGGCTCTGGTCGACCACGCTGTCGGCCGCGCGGCCCGGCGGGGCGCCCGGAACCTGATCGGCCCGGTGGCCGGACGCGCCCGAACGGGTACCCGGGCCGTGCGGCAGGAGCCCGGCCCGGTGTCCGGGATGACGCGCGATCGCACCCCGCGGGCGGAGTGCGCGGACCCCGCGCCACGGGGCAGGATCACGGCATGCGAACGGTCTGCGGAGCGGTCCGGCGGGTGCAGACACTGCTCGGGCGCGGCCGCCACCCCGAGCGCGCCACCCCCGCGGTCAGCCCGCTCACCGGCGGGCGCCGTCCGCTGCTCGGCGACCGGCTCGGCGAGCAGCGCCGCGGCGGGGCCCGGCTCGACCAGGTCGACGGCACCACCTGCGGCAGCGCCGTGCTCGTCGCGCTGGCCGCGTGGGCCGACCCGGCCGAGGTGGCCCGGCTCGACGGCGCGGCCCCGGCCGGCGCCGCGGCCGGCGGCGGTCCTGCCACGGCCGGGGCGGCCGCCGGCACCGCGGTCGGCTTCGGCGCCCGGTTCGACGCCCGCCAGCAGCAGGTGCACCGGGAGTCGACCCGGTTCTGGCCGCGGGCGCTGGGCACCAGTCCGTGGGGGATGGTCGGCTGGCTGCGCCGCAACGCCGCGGCCGCCGGGCCCTACCGGGTGCGGCTGGTCGACGACGTCGACGCGGCCGACCTGGCTTCGGCGCTGGACGCGGCATCGGTCGCGCTGGGCGCCGGACGGCCGGTCCCGCTGCTGGTGGGCACGATCCTGCCGCGGCACTACTGCCTCGCGCTGGGCCGCGGCGGCGCCGGCGCCTGGCGGGTCTACGAGCCGACCAGCGGCCACGTCCGGGCGCTGGACCCGGCGCTGGCCGGCCGGCGGGCGCTGCGCCCGCTGCTCGGCTTCGACCGGCTGCACGCGGTCCTGCTGCCGGTCTGAACGGCCCCGCGCGGTTGTGGACAACTCCCGGTCGGCCCCCGGGTGCGGACGGAACTCCTGGACCGGGGCTCGTAGACTTGACCGGTGACCGACACCCTCCTCCCGCGCACTGCCGACCTGCCCGCCCAGTGGAACCCGGGCGAGGTAGAGGCCGGCATGTACGAGCGCTGGGTCGAGGCCGGGTACTTCACCCCCGACGGCACCGGTGACAAGCCGCCGTTCTGCGTCGTCATCCCACCGCCGAACGTCACCGGCAGCCTGCACATCGGGCACGCCTTCGAGCACACGCTGATCGACGTCGTGGTCCGCCGCCGGCGCATGCAGGGCTACGACGCGCTCTGGCTGCCCGGCATGGACCACGCCTCGATCGCGGTCCACGCGCTGGTCGAGAAGGCGCTGGCGGCCGAGGGCACCAGCCGTCGCGAGCTGGGCCGGGAGGCGTTCATCCAGCGCACCTGGGAGTGGAAGGCCCAGCACGGCGGGGCGATCCTGGCCCAGATGCGCCGGCTCGGGGAGAGCGTCGACTGGACCCGCGAGCGGTTCACCATGGACGCCGGCTCCAACCGGGCCGTGCTGACCATGTTCAAGCGGCTCTACGACGACGGCCTGATCTACCGCGCCGAGCGGATGGTCAACTGGTCGCCCGCGCTGCGCAGCGTGCTGTCCGACATCGAGGTCGAGCACCGCGAGGTCGACGGCGAGCTGGTCTCGATCCGCTACGGCGACGGGGACGACGCCATCGTGGTGGCCACCACCCGGGTCGAGACGATGCTCGGCGACTCCGCCGTCGCGGTCCACCCCGACGACGAGCGCTACGCCCACCTGGTCGGCCGGGAGATCGAGCTGCCGCTGGTCGGCCGCATGATCAGGGTGGTGGCCGACGAGCACGTCGACCCCACCTTCGGCACCGGCGCGCTCAAGATCACCCCGGCGCACGACCCGAACGACTTCGAGATCGGCCGCCGGCACGGGCTGCCGATGCCCTCGATCATGGACGAGTCCGGCCGGATCGCCGGCTCGGGCACCGAGTTCGACGGGCTCGACCGGTTCGAGGCGCGGATCGCGGTCCGCGAGGCGCTCGCCGCGCAGGGCCGGATCGTCGCCGAGAAGCGGCCCTACCGGCACAGCGTCGGGCACTCCAGCCGCGGTCCCCAGGAGCCGATCGAGCCGCGGCTGTCGATGCAGTGGTTCGTCGGGGTCGGGCCGCTGGCGCAGGCCGCCGGCGACGCGGTGCGCGACGGCCGGGTCGCGGTCCACCCGAAGGAGTTGGAGCCGCGCTGGTTCGCCTGGGTCGACAACATGCACGACTGGTGCATCTCCCGGCAGCTGTGGTGGGGCCACCGGATCCCGGTCTGGTACTCCCCGGACGGCACCGAGCAGGTCTGCCTGGGACCCGGCGAGGAGCCGCCGGCCGGCTGGGTCCAGGACGAGGACGTGCTGGACACCTGGTTCTCCTCGGGCCTGTGGCCGTTCTCCACCCTGGGCTGGCCCGAGCAGACCCCCGACCTGGCCCGCTTCTACCCGACCTCGGTCCTGGTCACCGGCTACGACATCCTGTTCTTCTGGGTCGCCCGGATGATGATGTTCGGGCTGTACGCGATGCGCGACCGCGGCCCCGCCGGGTCGGTCCCGTTCCACACCATCGCCCTGCACGGCATGGTCCGCGACGAGCTCGGCAAGAAGATGAGCAAGTCCGCGGGCAACACCGTCGACCCGCTGCAGTGGATGGACGCCTACGGCACCGACGCGGTCCGGTTCACCCTGGCCCGCTCGGCCAACCCGGGCACCGACGCGCCGGTCGGCGAGTCCGCGGTCCAGGCCTCGCGCAACTTCGGCACCAAGCTGTGGAACGCCACCCGGTTCGCGCTGGCCAACGGGGCGTCCCCGGCGCTGCCGCTGCCGGCCGACCCGACCGACGCCGACGCCTGGATCCTCGGCCGGCTGCGCGAGGTCGCCGACCAGACCGACGCGCTGCTGGAGGACTTCCAGTTCGCCAAGGCGGTCGAGGGGCTCTACCACTTCACCTGGGACGAGCTGTGCGACTGGTACGTCGAGCTGGCCAAGGTCCAGTTGCGCGACGAGACCACCGCGGCCGGCACCCGGGCGGTGCTCGGGCACGTCCTGGACGCGCTGCTGCGGCTGCTGCACCCGGTCAGCCCGTTCCTCACCGAGGCGCTGTGGCAGGCGCTGACCGGCGGTGAGTCGGTCGTCGTCGCGCCCTGGCCGACCGGCGCGGGACGCCCGGCCGACCCGGCCGCCGCGAGCCGGGTGGCCGACCTGCAGAAGGTGGTCACCGAGATCCGCCGGTTCCGCACCGAGCAGCGGGTGCCCGACGCCCGCCGGGTCCCCGCCCGGCTCACCGGGCTGGACGGGGCGGGGCTGGGCGCGCACGGCTCGGCGCTGGCCGCGCT